>JAJZXP010000088.1 GCA_021806345.1 Thermoplasmata archaeon
CTGTTCAGAGGACAGTAATGCCACAAAGATGGTGTTGTGCCACAGAAAACAGCCTATTTAAAAGTAGTGCTGCCTTGTTAGGAAAAATTGGTACTGCCCTTCGTTAACTCTTCTCTTAAAACTTAACGCCATTTATATACTCATTCCATGGATCCATGTGGACACAACACCAAAAACCCATGGAAAGCGTTAAGTTTTGTCAGTATCTTAACATATACATTGAGAGCCATTGTTAGATCATCAGAGAAGTTTGAGGTGAGGATCCTCAGACCGGTTGAGTTTGAAAAGATAAGGGATGCCTTGGATCCTTACACCAGGAGGATATGCACCTCTCTTCTTTTGACGGGAATGAGGTATGCGGAACTGCAGAGGTTCAGGGAGAATCCGGACTGGCTTGATGGGAAGTTTGTATATCTTCCCAGGGGTTCCATGCTCAAGGTGAAGGCAAAGCAGAGGGAAAGGGCCATAAGATTATCTGACATGGGAAAAACACTGATCCAGGATCTTTTCCTGGCACCGCATCCTCTTCCAGAACTATCGGCATTGGACATGAAATTGAGGAGATTGTCAATGAAAGTGTTGGAGGGATCTCCAGTAAACAACAAGACGTTCAGGAAAACCTAGGAATCATGGCTTGTGTTCTATTATCCGGATAAGGCACTGCAGATCGCACTTAGCCAGGGTCATACTACAACCACGCAGTATGAGCATTACCTGAACATTCCTTTTGAAGATGATGATCGGAAGGAGATGAGGAAATGGGTTGGGGGTGGATATAATTCAGTTAATCTGCCTTTAGTTTATTTTTCTGTTTTTTGGCTTATTTTTTATCCTTTCTTTGATGCGGTCGTCTAAGTACGTTTCTTCTGGTATTATTGTTTTTATCGTTTTCGGGATTCCTTTGTAATGGCGAGTCCGAATATTTCCTGAAAACTCATCTGCATTAGTATCGGTTAAGAGGCAGATGACGATCGTTTGTCTGAGCAGTTCGATATGTGTTTTGAACAGTGAATCCACTAACCGGAAATAATCGTATTCGTCATCTGCATAGTCCCCAGTTTCAACCAAAATATTCTTGAGGCATTCCTTCAAATCTCCGGGTTGAATTTCATGGTGTGTGTATTTGCTCCTAATGCAGTATCCAAGGTCGAAAACATCATAGATATATTTTGTATCATCGAAAACCAAATTGACGAGATTTTGCAAAGCAGTAGAAGTTTCATTCCTACTATTTTTGGTGACAGAGTAAAACTTTTCAAGAGTCTCTATGGTCATTCTCAATTTATAGATGCTGTCCCGATTACTCTCGATAATGTCATTGAATGACCTATAGGCATTCCGGAGACGCTGATCCCCATCGAATCTCTTTCTTTCGGAATCATATATCCTCATTATACGGGAATTTTCTAGAAGTTTGAAGATTAACTTCTTGGTGGATCTCATTTTCTTTTCATCACCCAGATTCCATTCATAAAATCTATTACACGACTTCTGCTCATAACTCTTTATAAATCTATGGTAATTATATACCAGCCTCTCTCCTAGATATATTGACCAACCCCCAATTGTGAAATTTAGGCAAGTTTCTGACTGAAGCAGACCCATAGTCAGTAAAGCTTCATTTAGTTCCCCAGACATCCATTGAAAACTCAGATCAAACGGAGTTATTAATGTGTAGTAGTTAGGAAGGTTCATCATAAAGCCACGTTGTTTCCTGTGGAACCTGACAGGAATATATTGTACATTTTCTTCGACAGATACAATTAGAGAAGATGGAGTAAGTGTTGGCCTCTTTACATCCTTTGGGATTTGATTTTCTGCCGTCAAGCCACCGATTTCTATAAATTTAGGGAAATCCTCTGTTTGTGGCAAACGAATTCTTGTTTTCTTGTTTCTCTTCTCAGTTTCTATTGTAATATCAAATTGCTTACCTTTCAGTTCTCCTTCCATTTTGGGTATTATGTTGGATATGCCTGAGTATGCTCTTATCACAATATCCTTTTGGAGCAATTCATCCAATAATGAGAGTTCATTAGTTCCCAATTTTGGATCCTCATTTCTATCAATTGATTCAAGAATTTTGTCGGCAAAGTTATAGACTAAAATTGAAGTTGCAAGGTCATCCAATAGATCATTGGAGTTTCCCGGATGCTTGGAATTGGCAAAAATCTCCTTGAATTTTTTGACGTTATCGCTCTTGGTAAGAAAATTTTCGCAAAATCGCTCCTCAGAATTCGGAGAAAATCTGTGTCCGGCAAATATTTTCCCGCCATATGAAAGTTCATATGAATTTATATACTCGCTAGGATGGGGTTCGTAAAACGTTTTGGACTCTAGCGTTAATAATCCGGGATCACTTGGATGATACGAAAGGGGATATGCAGTTCTATCATTTTCGACATCTAAGATTAAATCATCCCAAATTAACCGGCCAATCTCTTCTAAGCTCATTATGCGAATTTAGGAACTTGAAATTAATAAATGTTTTGATATTATACGATGGAAAAAATATTATACTTCTAAAAGATAGCGTATTAACTTCAGCGATTTGGGCTATGCCCATTTGACTTCAGTCACGCCAATGTTAATAATTCCGAAACGTAATTGGATACAGGTATGCTATAAAGGCGATGTGCTAGGCCTTAAGGTTTTGTATCAGTTCTATTTAGACACAAAATGCGGAGAGTGGAAGCTTTGAATCTGCCTTACGCAGTCAATTGGCATATCACTTACCAGTGTAACTATAGTTGTTCTTTTTGCTTCTTTAGGAATCCTGGTGATAAGAAAGACAGAACCCCAAAACTAAGCATTAGCATTGAACGTGCATATGAGATTATCAAAACACTTAGGCAGTCCGGCGTAAAACGTATAAATTTCGCAGGTGGAGAACCAACACTCGTTAAAGAGTTTCCCCTCATTGTAAATTATTCCCATTCTGTGGGCATAGTGAACACAGTGGTTACTAATGGAACAGGAGTAACAGAAAAGCTGGTGAATCAGATAGGTTCCTCAATTCGTGCAGTTAAACTGAGTATAGATTCCGCAGATGATGAAGTAGAGAAGAGTCTGGGAAGGGGGTATGGCCAGCACATCAGCACCATAATCAAAGCAGCTGACATAGTGCGAAAACACGGGGTACAAATTATGGCCAACACAGTCGTGACTTCCCAGAATTGGAGGGAAGACATGCACAATATAATCGAAAGGATTCAACCAATTAGATGGAAAGTTTTTCAGGTGCTCCCGGTAAAAGATCAGAATTTAAATGAATATAATTATTTGAAGGTAACAGAAAACCAGTTTTCGGAATTTGTTAAGAGGCACGGAGATATACCTTCAATGGTGCCGGAAGACAACAGTCTCATGACGGAAAGTTACCTCATGATCGATCCGCTTGGTCGTTTCTTCCAAAACAAGGATTCAAAATACACTTTGAGCGAAAGCATCCTAGAAGTTGGCTTGAAAAATGCCTTCGCGCAAATTTCCTTTGACCAAGCCAAGTATGTGCTCAGGGAAAGAGGAAATGAGGAGTGATCGACAAAGTGAAATTAACTCATTCTTATTATCGATTTCTTTGTTCATGGTATTTCATCGGACTAATTCTTTTATGAAGCGGGATGACAGGTTGCTTGGGTCCTACCTTTTTTATATTATCTTAGTTCTGAGGTATTTATGAAATTAGTGGATCTACCAAAAACCTACCCCTCAAAATTAACTAATTTCTTTATATATCACCCATCCCTCTTTTGAGTGTCCCGAAAGGAGTTCTTTGTGGGACAGTGGATGGACATAGACTACTGTATGTATACTGAGTAGAATAACAAATAAAGGATATGATTTAAACGAAATCAGACATTCTGACTGAAATGTCAGGTTAATATGTCTCAATTTGGGTGTTGATTTAATTGGTGCGAGTTAATATTTCTGGTTCATCTTACAAATCTAATTTGTGCAATTAATGTTAGTTCTTGCCGGTTCGGAGCTCCATGGATATATCCATAATTGTGCCTAATTGTGCTTGGGGCATCAAATTTAGTGTTTTCGAATAAAAACTTACGAAGATTTTGAGGGTTGGAATATGTGAAGCATGAAATTTCTCCTTTGTGCCCAACAATAATGAAACCCCCGCTTACGTCATAACTGCCGGACCACTCTGATGCAGAGGTCATGCCGGATGCAACGTGAAGCAGAAGCTCCTCATACTTGAATTGCAAATGGTGCGAACTGAAGTCAGATCTGCCACTCACGGCTGCAAAGGTGCCGTTGTTTTTTCCCTCGAGCATTTTGACTATGTCAAACATTGTTCGGTTCCCGGGGGCAGAAAAGTATGCAAGAACAGAGTAGGCATAAATTTCTGGAAACTCTAGATCCACATATGTAAGATTCCTTCTAAACGTGTCGTTTACATAGCCGGAATACTTTAGTTTTATACCTAAATCAGCAATTTTCCTGATCCTATCCCTCACTGTTTGAAGATTGTTTATTTTATCAACTTCTGTCCGTTCCAAACTGCCTGTTAATTTGAAAATTATCCCTGAAGACTTTGAAACATTGAACAAGGTTGGTGGACTCCCCATAAGTGACTTCACGCTAAATGTCAAGTAGTCAAGGTCTCCAGTGAACATATTTCTGATAACGACGCCGATATCACTCCTGCGACCGCTGTTACCTCTTATCAAGTTTAGGTTGGTCTTTTCCAAGATGGAATCTGCACCTGGGATTGAGAAAGAACCTTTTCCATTTCTACCATAAAGAATTCCTCTTTTAATAATCTCGGATAAATTCTTCAATTCAGATCTGGAAATTCTTTCTCTGTATAGGCCTTGCTCCAATATCGCATCACTCCCATCAATGCGTAATGAGTAATAATTTCCGTCGGCTGAGCGGATCCCGGCAATGTCATACTGCCCATCGTTCCACACATCGAGTTTCCCACTCCATATAAGTGAACTCGCAACGTAAATTTCCGACCATTCTCCGGCATTAAGGTGCAAAGACAAAATTATGCAACTCCAAGGCTTTAAGCGCATTAGCTGCGACCTGTTTAATCATCGGTACGGGTACGGAATTTGCAAACTGTTTGTATGCTTGGACATCAGAAACAGGTATGATAAATTTATCGGGAAAACCCTGGAGTCTTGCCCATTCCCTTGGAGTCATTTTTCTCAGAAATTCTCCGTTTACTTCGCCTTTGATTCTTGTAACCGGTTTTGTTGAAACAAGTCTATCGTCCTTAATCAAATTTCTTTCTTTGCCCATTCCACCTATAACTATAGCATTGGCAATATCGCATTTCTCAAGCACCTGATATCCAAATCCGTGGCCTTTTTCCTTATGTCTTTCCTTGTGTCTTTTAAGTGAGGTCAGGTACGCATCGGAGAGATAATACTTCACCGAAACAGGGTTTTCTTCAATTATATCATCGATAGTTGTCTTCAAACCTGTCGGGTGTGGATAAGTGAAAATACTGGCGTCCAAATCGCTTCTGAATCCAACGATGATAACACGCTGTCTTTTCTGTGGAACTCCAAAATCAGATGCATCAAGAACTTTAGGAGGAGGGACAGTGTATCTAAGGTCCCCTCTTAGGATTTCAAGAATCGTTTTCAAGGTTCTTCCCTTATCGTGATAAATCAACCCTTTCACGTTCTCTAAAATGAATATTTTTGGTCTTTTCTCCTTTAATATTCTGGCTATTTCAAAGAACAGTGTACCCCTGGTATCTTCGAATCCGCCTCTCTTACCTGCAATTGAAAAGGCTTGGCATGGAAATCCTGCAGTCAAGACATCATGATCAGGAATGGTCGATGCATCAACTTCTCTAATATCTCCCTTCGGGATTTCGCCGAAATTGATTTCATAGGTTTGGGCAGCATATTTGTCTATGTCTGAGGAAAAAACACATTTACCTTGAAATTCTTGTAAAGCAAGCCGAAAGCCTCCAATTCCGCAAAAAAGATCAACAAATGTAAATTCGGGACTGATCGGTGCGGGGAAAGGTGTCCAGTGACTTTCAGATTTCATAATCAATAAACTCTATGATAAGGTTCTTAAAAATATTTCTGGACCCAAACCACTTATTATCTCACTTCATACAGGTACTTACTGATTTAGCAATGAGGTAAGAGTGAACATAGTTTCGTAGAACCTTTTTTTTAGATCGCACTGCCAAAGTTTTATTACTTTCCACCCTTCAGAAGTAAGTTTAAATTCAGTTTCCATGTCTCTTATTCTGTTTCCGGTGAGTTTTTTCAACCAAAATTCTATGTTCGTTTTTGGCAAGTTTGATAGCTTGCACCCATGCATATGCCAGAAACATCCATTGACAAACACAGCAATCTTCTTTTTTGGAAAAATTATATCAGGTCTACCTGGAAGCGTATTTTTGATTCTGTATCTAAATCCATTTGAATAGAGGTACCTTCTAACCATTACTTCAAGTAAAGTATTTTTAGAAGGAACCCTGGACATGTTCCAACTTCTCTGTTCAGCTGTGTTCATAGTTCTAATCTTTTTGGCGGACTTATACACATTATACCATTACAGAATAGTAATTACCGTTTTCGCCTGCCATCATGCTTATGGTTCAACGTTAGCTTCAGATGGAAAGTAATATAATATCGTGTATATTATAGTTATATGTAATACTGGAAGTTTTCCGGTTCGGAGTTGAATTTGATGGAATTGGAATTATGTGGGAAATATACTAAAAAAGAGGTACATGACATACTTGATCCGGATACGACTTTTTATTATTTCTGCGGAAAATGGGGAATTAACGGAGTAGTAATATACGGAGGGAATAATGACAAATTTGCCATTTTTGTAACTGTAGGCAAAGAGGGGTCATATCACGGTAGGATTCAGAAACTCTCGAAAGAGGGGACTCTCCTTTGGAGCACACCTATAAGAAAGGGAACCAGAGCATCGGGCATCAAGAGGCTTCTAACAGCCGGCAGACTTCATCAAAGCGTTTCAGTTTTTTGCAGAAGAAATAACGATTCCAGTGATGACCAGGAAAAACTGTATACTTATATTGGAAAGGGGATAGATCCTGAGTTAATTGAATCCGAAAATTTTCCCGGCATGGTATTGTGGAAAATAGAAGGAATTAAACCAGACAGACCGGAAATAAAACGTCTGATGGACTAACTGAACTGATAAATTCAAACGTTAGGGAAAGAAGTCATGCCATACTTTTCTTACAAAAAGCACAAGTAAGCTATTTAATCTGTAATTGGAATCACCATTAATGCTACAATTTATGGGGTCATCTAAACTTCAAAATAGGTCTGCATCCAAATCTATTACTGTACCGGTGCCTGTACAGAAAGCGCTGGATGTTATACCCGGGGATGTTATAGGATATTACATTGATGACGGAAAGGTAATCATAAAAAAAATAGATTGAACTATTTTGCACCGCTTATGTTATTTCCAACCGATGCCTTCCTTATAACATCGAACTTGATGGTGTCAGGAGGATAGATAAGTGCGTACCAAAGCGTTGCATCCTCGTAAATGGATATTGCATAATGGCTGATAAGATTCGCAACTCGGCCCAGGAGTTCAAGAGGGATGCACTGATGGCCGAGTTAAGAAGGCAGGAACTGGAGGAAAAGGACAAATGAACAACCAAATTGAATTTATTCTGAAAATTTCCCCGGACATCTTTCCATATCCTTAAACTCTCTTTTTTCTCATTTTTCAATGCATCCGCAAATCATATGGAAGATGCAACTTTCACTGAATCCATGAGAGAACAGAAGACACTTGATACAATGACAGAGTTTGAGAAAGCTCTGAGGAAGGACGGATACAAGGCAGGTTGGAATGACCGTGCCGATCATGACAGGGAACTGATTGAGGATGCAGCAAGGCAGAGCAGAGACTTTGAGGATTTCATAAGCAACCTGAGGGAGAAATTCAAAAAAACGGAAGAGTCGATTCTGTTATGAATAAGTTCGAAAAGGAATATGTAACAGGCAGAAAAGATCAGTTCGATGTGGACTACGCCATCTTTAAAAAAGCAATAGATGAGACTGAGACCAGGGAGGAACTCATAATATGGTATCAAAATAGTCTTAGAATTTCCACTACATTTCTGACATGCACATCTCAGCGAATCCTGTAATTCTCTTTGTTTTTTAATGGTATGAATGGCTGATCAATATCCTTATGGTGTAGTGTAACATTCCACTACGTTACACATGTCTTTCGTCAGGGAAATTAACAGGAAGAACAAGGATGGTACCGTGGCGACATATTATGCAGAGGTTGAATCATACAGGATCAACGGTAAGGTCAGGCAGAGGCACCTGCGATCACTTGGAAAGGATATGGATAATCCTGATAGTTTCCCCCTTGACGTCATGCACTTCGGATACATTGCAACAAGACTCATGCAGGGTGATCTTTCAACGGATGAACTCTTTGACATGATTGAGAGTATGGGACATCGTTTAAACCGGGAGAATCTGGAAAGGGTGGGTCTCTTTTATAATTTTAAAAAAAACTACTTTTCCCTTTCACTCTACAGGAAGAGACCATCCAGAAATCGGAAAGATGTGAAACGTGTGGAAAAGGACTGAATGAACTCTACACATACCTGAGGGTGATCAGAACACTGTCAGGTAACGTGAACCTGAATGTTCATGTGAGAAATTGTCCCGTTCATGGAATAACGAACAGGAACGTTATAGATTCCCTTTTAAGCGGTTCAAATTTCGATCCAGGTGTAACAATAGCAGTGGGATTACTGAGATGGATCATGGACTACCAGATATCAGAGATCCAGATACTCATGGAATCCCGTGGAATAAGAATATCCACAGGTGAAATATCCAATCTGACAAGGGAATTCCTCCTGAGATTTTACTGCATACACAG
>JAJZXP010000377.1 GCA_021806345.1 Thermoplasmata archaeon
TGTTCCACCAACCATAAAAACCAGAGAGATAAAGAATGTTGGGACTCCGAGTATTTCATTCATATAAATAGAACTGTAAATCCAGATGGAAGAAAAGCCAAGGCCCCTTATGGCCGATGAAATTGCAACCAGTTTAACATTATCCATTAAGATCAAGCTATGTTGTTAAAACATAAAATTATTTTTGTATAAAAGATCACTCTTAATTTGTTAGTTTATAGATATATATTCTTAAGTTTTTGTGCGAAGAAACATGTTCCAATACTACTATACATAGCGTAATAATTCTTGTTATATACTTTAAATATTCTGACACCTTATGAAATTATGAAAAACGTTGAATAACCAACGCAAAAGAGATGTCAATAGCAATACGGAATGAGATATCTCGTTCAGAGGAATCAAGGTACGATCACCGGTTGCATGGCATCCTTCTCGTCAGCGAGGGAATGAATTGCTATGACGCATGAAGCATACTTGGCGAGAACCCAAAAACAATGGAAAGGTGGGTAAACGGATTCAACGAGAAAGGTTTTAACGCCCTCAGGGAAGGTGCGCGATCCGGAAGACCCGCAAAGCTTACAACTCAGCAGATGGCAGAGATTAACAGTGATCTGAGAAAGAGTCCCGTGGAATTCGGATATGAACAGAATCTCTGGGATGGAAAGCTTCTCATGCATCATATCTTCGAGAAATTTCACGTGAAAGTGGGTGTAAGGACTTGCCAGCTGATCTTTCACAGGCTTAAATTCCGCAGGCGAAAGCCCAGACCGGTAATCTCCAAGGGTGATCCTGTGAAACAGGACGCTTTTAAAAAAACTCTCTGAAGACCTGAAGAGAGACAATACGGATATATGGTCACTGGATGAATGCCATTTCTACCCGCATGGAACCACCCTGGCCATGTGGATACCACCCGAAGATAAAGATCCGGCAGTACTGCATTATCCCACAAGGAAAGGTATAAACGTATTCGGAGCGGTGAACATCAGGACAGGAGAATTCGCAGGCATGATGTCGGATGTGTTCAACGCCATAACATTCCTGAGATTTCTTACCGTTCTGATGAAATGGGGAAATGGAAAGAAGATGCAGATCATTCTGGACAACGCCAGATACCATCACGCAAAGCTGCTCCTGCCATGGTTGGAGAAAAATAAAGACATGCTGTTTCTTGATTATCTCCCACCATACTCCCCAGAACTGAATCCCATAGAGCGGGTGTGGAAACTCCAGAAAAAATTGAGATTGCATAACCAGTACTTCCCCGATCTCAAAGGAATGATAAAGGCGGTTGCCAAGCAATTCCTGTTATGGATTGAAGAAAATGAAATCCTCAAAACACTATGTCACATGGAATGAGGAACATGTGCGATAATACTTATTGCGTTATGTATAATATATGCATCTATACATCAGCGTTAGTCAGCTGGGGATATTACGCATTCCAGAAACAGGAGGATGATAAAGGGTGTAAAGTCACGATTCAATACAATATCTTCAATATTCAATTTTAAAAGAGCAAAAATTTATATTGATAATAATACATTATTAGTTAAATCAAAATATAGGTGATCTTCCTGGTACACGAAAACGATAAAATGTCTCCGTTGAATGATTGCGAGAATTGGTTTAAAGGTCTCTTAAGAGAATTGAATGATAATAATTTTGATATAAGGGAGTACTATGATACTGAAGAAAAGCTAAAACAAGTGTTTCTTGCTATTTGCGAAGATGTCTCCAAAAGATATGATATGAAAGAGTATATTGGATATGGGGGGTCGGCGATAGTTATAAGAGTTTGTGAGAAAAAATAGTACTAAGAGTTTTGCCCTAAAGGTTGGGCATCTAAAACAACCCAGTGACAAGAAAAACACTGTTCAAAATGAAATAAATGCTTTAAGTAATCTGCGTCATGACAATATTATAAGTTTATATTATTCCAATCGAATTGAATTTTATCCTATATTTTACTATGTAATGGATCTCAGTGAGAAAGACGGAGATTTATATAATTATATTACCAAACTCATAAAAACACCTGACTCATCAGATTTGCATAAAGTGCCTGAAAAAAAAGGAGAATTTATAGATCAATCAGTCAATTTATTGGGTTTAGAGGTGAGTAACACATATACAAACAGGAAGAGGAAAAAATTTTTAACAATTGTAGAGGAAATATACGCCTATTTTAACCAGATTGCGGATGCACTCTCATACATGCACGATGAAGGAAGATATGTTCACGTAGATATAAAACCATCAAACATTTTAATTATAAACAATAAGGCAGTTCTAAGTGACTTTGGCTCTGCAATAAATCGCGATCCGGATGATGTTTCTATCATTGAAATAGGTCCATTTACAAGAGAGTACTCTCATAAAGACTTGTTTGAAGGAATGGAAGGGGTCACAGGTGGTAGGGTAAAAAAAATAAAAAAATGCGACATTACACCAATATTTGATATATACGCATTAGGTAAGACTATTTTACAAATTTTGAAACTAATTTACGATGAGTATTCAGAATTTGTTTCTGATAGCTATCTATTTTCCTACCTTCACTTATCTGCTTGCAGAATGCTTGATGGTGAAAATCTGCACAGTAGTAGACAGAAAGACGGATCTGTGATTCTTAAGAGTACATTCTTTACAGAAGAATGGTTTGGTATGGATAAGACGCAGTTTGAATCTTTGAAATACAAAGACTCAAAATCAATTAGTGAGGATTTTAAGAAAGCAAAGATTAAAATTCCTTATCCAGAAAAAATACCCGAACTTGATCCATTTTATAAAAAACGAATAACGGACGATTATGATATCATTATACCATTCAGTCCTAGAGTGAAAAAAATTGTGGAAACCCCATACTTCAGAAGACTAGAATCTGTTTCGCAACTTGGATTTGTCAATACAATATTTCCATCCGTGACCCATAATCGGTTTGAACATTCAATTGGAGTATTTGGAATCGCCTGCTCGTATATTCTACAATTGTATAATGACCCATATAACCCACTTTTTAAACAGATAGTTAATGAGAAAGACATCAAGAATTTAATGATTGCATCACTGCTTCATGATATAGGACATTATCCGCTTTCTCACGAAATATGCGAAGTTTTACAGGCAAATGAAGCAGCAAAGATTGAACATGAGAGGCTTAGTGCAGAAATTATCAAAAAGTCTAGCACCTTAAGAGAAATATTGCTTCTTTCTGATAATGAGGGTGGCTGGGGTCTGGATGAAAAAGACCTAGATACAATCTCATTAGTTATCAAACATAGAAAGAATACAGTTTATAATGATGTTGATCTAAAAATACGCATGCTTTCGTCAGTATTAGATGGTTTTATTGATGCTGATAAAATGGATTATTATCGTAGGGACAGTTTAAACGCATATCTTAAATACGGATCTGGGGTTGACGTTACAAGGTTAATATCCAATCTTACAATTGACATGAAGAAGAGAGAGAACCAATCCATAGATTTTGTATTAAGTGTTTATGAAAAAGGAGAAACTGCTGTAGAATCCTTGGTTTTCGCAAGATACTTACTTTATAAAACCATGTATTGGCATCATACTGCTCGTTCGGTTAGAGCCATGTTGGGTATTGTTCTATATGAAATTGTCAAGAAAAAGAAAATAAAAGATTTTGTTTCAGATATTGAAAACTTACAATTAAACAATTCAGACCATATCGACATCCAAGATATCTTAAATGTTATTCGAAAATATTTGGACAACAAGGGAAAGAAGGAAACACAGCCCAATTTTCGCAGTTTTCCTAATGAAATGCTTAATATGATAGAGGAAAGAAATTATTATAAGAGATTGCTAACGCTTCATCAAAATGAGGATAGAACTCTAATAGAAAATATAATCAAAAATGGTAGCTTAAATTCACTTTTAACAATTACCAATAAACTTCAAAAAGCTTTCCTTGAAGATGTTAGGAGACATGGAGATATTGAGAGAAAAGGAAATTCTAAAAAAGATGATGGGTTATCCAAAACGGTGTTTGCAACAAAAAACAAACTGGAAGGAATACTTGAAAGTGAGACTAATCTTTTCATAATTGATATACCACCTCCACCATGGGCTACAAAAAGGGGACAAGAAGAGGACTTTCGCATTGTTCCAGAACCTTCACGAATAAGCAGAGAATATCTTCGATTAGAATCGAATAGAGGGAGGGAAGCTGAAGTTTTTGAAATATATAAAAATTTAATGAATACTCTAACCAAGATTAGGTTATTTGTCCACCCTAAAATAAGGGATTTCATCCAATACCTTTATACAAATGAACAAATAAAACAGTTTCTTAAGGATGTATTACCCGATTGGCCGAGCAATTTCTAAAAACATATTAATTTTGGGCTCTTAATTGAACTTACTTAGAAATTACAACGAATTCATAGCCAATGCTGTCGGTGGCTATACCCTAATTGGAGCTAATATTGTCTTATAATATTTCAAGTTTTCTTATTCTTCGAATGTGGGACACTATTCTATGATCTGCCCATGTTGAACAGATTGTGCCAGGTTCCAGTGCAGAACAGTGCATGATCTATCCTGTCATCCCTCCTCTGTGCTATATTCCATCCAAGCATCTTCTTATCCGCTGCAAATCCGGATTCTGAATTGCTCCTCTGGTGGTACTCTTCCAGGTATGGCATGGTATTCTCAACAAACTCCTTCATTGTGTCTTTCCATTTCTTTGATCCATTCAGGGTGGAATTCTTCTTTGGTATTATGAAAACCTTCGTATTGCCAAGTCTGTCCATGTATGACGAGGAAGAATAATACCTGTCAAGACGGATGGAATCCATCTCTATCCCGATGGATGAGAGAAGATTCATGGCGCGATCATAAGCTTCCCTCTCAGATTTCATCGACGACCCGAAGGCTATGTACAATCTGGTTTCTAGATCCATTATGGCAAATGAATATGCAAACAGCCTCTTCTTATGTTCCTTTGCCTTCTTCGTTCTGTCTTTCTCTTCCCTGTTTTCCGGGCTTTCCTTTGCGAGATCCTTCAGCTTCTGCGCATATGATTCGTAATTCTTCTTCACCGTGAGGCCATATCCTGTACCATCACCAGTTGCCCTTGAACCTTTCTGAAATAATCGGTTCTGAAATCACAAAAACCGGAACATGTGTCAATTTAAACAACGATGAAATTGGTGTTCTGCCACTATTCGTTATGGCTCCAATTACTGATTATAAATCTCATTGTGACTCGGTGCCACGGGTGGTTGAGTTTATCTGGGAAAAATCAATAATTTATCTAAAAATTAGTAGTAGATTTGTTCCAATTGAGAACTGTTTCACAGGAATGATTGATCAGAAGAATAGTAAAAGTGACTGAAATGGAATTTCTGAAAATACTGGATGCAGAAAGGATTGTTATTGGAATATATTAATCTATTCAAAGTTCCCTGATAACACCACTTTCCGGATTATTTCAGTATTTTCCTGAAACTACAGTGAATTGTTGATGAGTGCGGAATTCTCAAAGTTACTGATTATACGAATATGTGTTTTCCAAAACATATGTTTCAATTATAATATCAACTTTCATTCAACTTTATCTCGATCAAATTTACCCTTTCATTTTTTCTCGAATCTGTGAACGCCTTGAAAAATTCAATGTTATCCTGTGCACTGTAATAATTGCAGTGGAAACTTCTTGCAAGCATCTCAAAATCAGGATTCGTAAAATGGATATATTTTGGAGGCAGTCCTGAGTCTTCCTGATGCTTCTCTATCAGGCTGTATGTGTGATCATTGAATACAATAACAGTGAATGAAAGACCAAGCCTGTAGGCAGTTTCGAGTTCCTGCAAATTCATTAGGAATCCTCCATCACCCATAACGGATATTACTTCAAGTTCGCTGTTTGCCTTGAGGGCCCCTATAGCCCCAGGCAGGGAACCGCCCATGGATGCAAATCCATTGTATATGATAGTTCTGTCCGGGAACCTTGGCTGATAATACCTGCTCATCCAAATTTTATGCAACCCCACATCAGAAATCACCAGAGTGTTTTTCCCGTTGTTTTCTGAAAGTGTCTTAATAATAGATTTTGGCACAACCTCTTTTCCCTTCCCTTCTGAATCAAGGAATGCCCTCCTTCTGTTCCTGATTTCAACAAATTCATCTGAAATCTTCCTTTTATTGACTTTTTTGCAAAGCAAATCCATTGTTATCCCTATATTTCCAACCAGATCAAATTCGACTGGAAAATGTTCATCTGTTTCTGCAACAGTTGTCGCTATATTTATAACCTTTCTTGAGGAATCAGCATTCCATATAACTGGATCATACTCAACCATATCAAAACCTATTGCAATAACCAGATCCGAATTTATAAGTGGCCTCAATTCTTTAGGGAAGGGCCTTCCACCAACGATATAAAGATTATGTGGATCATCATATGATATGATGCCCTTTGCCATGAATGTGCTTACGATCGGGATGCCGCTTTGATTTATGAATTTCGCCACACTATCCCAAGATGATGACCTGATCACTCCATTACCAGCTAGTATGATTGGATTTCTGCTACCATTTATGACATCTGCAGCCCTTTTTACAATGTCCCCATTTGCTTCATATATGGCCTCTTCAGGTATGGGTATCATCCTTAATTCTTCAGTTTCCATTGAGCCGATATCCTCGGGAAGTTGTATATGAGAGGCCCCAGGCTGTTCTTTCATAGATGAACTGAAAGCTTTCCTTACAATCTCAGGAATGCTGTCCGGAACAATTATTGATCTGTTGTATTTTGTTATTCCAGAGAATAGTGCAACAGTATCAACATTCTGGTGGGATTCCTTATGTAGGCGGTCTCTTGATGCCTGTGCAGTTATTGCAACAAGCGGAACCTTGTCAAGATGGGCATTGGCAACACCAGTCAGAAGATTCGTAGCTCCGGGTCCAAGTGTGGATAAACAGATTCCCGGAACCTTCTTCACCCTTCCATATGCGTCAGCCATAAACGCTGCACCCTGTTCATGCCTTGTAAGAATGAATTCAATCTCTGTCCGGGATATTGAATCGAGAAGGTCTATGTTCTCTTCTCCGGGGAGGCCAAAGATGTGCGTAACTCCTTCATGCAGGAGTGCTCGTGTAAAAAGATCGCTGCCTTTCATGATAGTATAACATATTGGATTTTAAAAATATTGGTGAAAAATTGACATAATTGCTCAAAATGAATCATGGCCTGTCCTGAATCCATACTGTCCGGATATTGGTGAATTCAAGAATGCCAAATTTGGAAAGTTCCCTTCCATAGCCACTCCTTTTAATTCCACCAAAGGGGAGCCTTGGATCAGATGCAACAACTCTGTTCACAAAGATCATTCCTGACTTCACAAATGGTATAAGCTCCTCTGATTTTTCCACACTTCCCCAGATAGATGCTCCCAGACCGAAATCTGTTTCATTGGCAAGCCTTCCAGCTTCTTCCAAAGTGTTGAAAGTCTTGAATATGGCCACAGGCCCAAAAACCTCATCGGGAAATGTGGATTCTGTCTTCACAATTGTAGGTGGAACCATGTTGCCGGACTGTTTCCCATAAGTCTCAACCTTTCCAATTTTTGCAAGTTCATGAACCTGTTTTTTCACGGTTTCTGCCTGTGAATTAGAAGACAGGGGCCCAAGGTATGTCTTCTCTTCCAGCTGATCGCCCATAACGACTTTCTGGAAGTTTTCAGCCATCAATTCAGAAAATACATCAACTATTTTTTTGCTTACGATAAATCTCTTGGATGCTATGCAACTCTGCCCATTGTTCTGTAGTCTTGCAAAAGTGCTCTGTTTTGCTGTCTCCTCTAGATTTGCATCCTCAAGTACAATAAATGGATCAGAGCCTCCCAGTTCCAAAACAGATTTTTTAAGGTTCTTTCCAGCCTCCGTTGCAATAGCAATTCCAGCCTGCTCAGAACCTGTGAATGAAACTCCGTCAGAAAATTTAATTGCAGATAGTGCCTTTGAGCCCTGAACTAGTATCACCCTGAAAAGTGGTGTGTTAAAAAGTTCTTCCATCTTCAGTGCACTTCCTGTTACAATGGATGCATGCTTGAGTACGATTCCATTGCCTGCAATCATTGCAGGTATGGCTGCCCTCATGGCCTGCCAAAGGGGAAAATTCCATGGCATTACAAGAAATATGGTCCCAAGAGGCTCAAATCTCACATAGCTCTTTGTTGCCTCTGTTTCAATAATGTTGTCTGAAAGGAGTTTCTTTCCCTCTCTGCAGAAAAACTCCATTGTTGATATGCATTTGTCAATCTCTGCCCTGCTCTGTGTTATGGGCTTCCCCATTTCTGAAGACATGATGAACGCAAGAGACTCCTTCTCTTTCCTGAATCTGGGAACAACTTCCTTCATGATAAAATTTATCCGGTCATCTATGCTCTTTTTCCAAGTTTCCTGTTCTCTGGATACTGAGTTGAAAATATTCCTCACTGTTTCTTCATCGTGTTCTTCATAACTTTTTATCTCTTTCCCATTGAAAGGATTGAATGTTTTAATGGCCATGAATTATCATGTGGTCAAGGCTTAAATTGTTATCCAAAATTTTATCTTATTTCATTATCAGGAGAATGTCCTGAAATCATTCTGGTACTCCACAAGCCATTCCTCATCCTCACCATTCACCCTGACGGAATACTCTTCACTGAATTTTTCAAAAGTATCCCTGATAACGTCTGCCCATATCCTGTCTGCATAATACGCATTGGA
>JAJZXP010000069.1 GCA_021806345.1 Thermoplasmata archaeon
GTGCGAGTTGGGGAAGATAGGCGTCATGAGTTGACGACATCATAACCTCAACTCCTGCCCATCTTTTCCAGTTCGTCTTTTCAATAGCTTCATCGATGTTTTCTGGTGTGTAAAAATAATTACCCCAAGACCTGTTTACAAGTTTTCCAGCACGTTTAACTCCATACCTTTTGTTTATACTGTCCACATAGCAGAACCTGCATGCATGAGTGCAACCCACGGCAAAGTTGAGTGACCAACCATCGGAAAGTTCCTTCCCCACGCCTCCTTTTTCTACCCAAGTGAGTTTTGATGGTTTTATTAATGGGGGGTTTAATTTGTATGAGCCCATTGCGACTTTTCTCATGTCTGTGTCAAATAGGTAGTCATCAACACTTTCATATTCTGCCTTTATTCTTTCTATTTTCTGGCGCCTCACCGTCTCCCATGCTTTGACTGCAGCCATGTGATATTTTTGTCTTTCAAGGTTTTCCTGATCAGTTTCTATCATTCGTATATCTGTGTTAACCATGTAATACCCATATAAATAAAAGACGGAGGAGCCCTTTCTAGAGGTCTCCCATGGTCTCTTCCAGCTTCTTCATTGCCCTTTCCTCAATTTCAATTGCAATGCTTCTTGCTTCAGCTAATGATTCTGCGTTCTTAATTTTTCTTGCAAGCCTTAGGTTGGTTTTAATGTAGCCATTCATGAATTCCAAATCGAACCTATTCATAACAGAATCGACTCTTCCGTTTTTCTGAATTTCTCCCTCAGGTTGCTTACGAAATCCTCAAAATCTCTACTCTGTCTTGCTGCATCCTCAATTAATTCCCTGTCGTGATCGGCATGGTCATTCCAGCCTGATCTGTATCCATCCTTCCTCAGAGCTTTCTCAAACTCCGTCATTGTCTCAAGCGTCTTCTGTTCTCTCATGGATTCAGTGAAAGTTGCATCTTCCATGAGACTTGCGGATGCCTTGAAAAATGAGAAAAAAGAGAGTTTAAGGATATGGAAAGATATCCGGGGAAATTTTTCAGAATAAATCGGGTTTGATCATTCATCTGTCCTTTTCCTCCAGTTCCTGCCTCCTCAACTCGGTTATCAATGCATATCTTATGAACTCCTGAAGCGAACTCCACATCTTCTTCTGTTCAACTATGCGTATTATCTCATCATACATCCCTACGGGAATCTTGAGGAATATCTGCTTTGTCTCAATTCCTGTTAGCCTCTCCCTTTTAGCCAAGATATTTTCCGATAGCCAACATGGAACACAACATTAACTTTTCCAGAGACGGTATAGGTAGGAATAAGTTGGAGATATGTTATGGATATGTTTAGGTCATCTTAAGATATTCCAAGATTGAGGAAGCATCCGAGAGGGAAAATTACAGATCCAGGCAGGAGTTCATCATCACATATCCAAGACATTCCATCGACTTCGGTATCATTTCTTGCAAGACCGGCGTGACCTCTAAAGAAGATTTAACTGTTGAAGTTTAAGATTCCATGATGGCAGACAAGGGAAAATCATTTATCTCAATATCCGAAGTATATTTGTGAATCTGTAAAACCACGTACATCTTATTTTATCTATGATTTAAAAATAACCTCAGCGATGTAATAAAACCATAAAATAGGTTTTAAAAAAAAACACGCAATAAGGTTAAATATTAAAACCGAATATGTGTTTATGACTCTTGAAGTAAAAGGTCTAGAATTTGTTCAGAATGGAAAAACACTGTTTCTCGGAAAAATTAAAATTTCTGATCTCTTGGATAGGACAAAAGTGGATGTATGGCATGCTAGCAACCAAGACGGTTATCAAAGAGAAGTAATAGATTCTCGTGCCAAGGCATTCGGTAGGTATATTGGACGAACAATGGGTATATCTCCTAATAATGTGTTTTTGAATTTAAGGGATATGAAAGACGCTAGATTTGATGGAGATCGCCTTATTGTACAAGATGGGGTTACATTTTGGATTGTGGACGGCCAACATAGAATCCGAGGGTTGGAATATGCTATTGCGTCAGGAATGTCCAACTTGAAGGATTTCGAAATTCCAGTAGTTATTACAATTATGCCAAGCAGATATGAAGAAGCTAAGCAATTCGCAATTATAAATAAGACTCAAAAAGGCGTCAGATCTGACCTGGCTGAGAGATTTTTACAAAAGGCAATAAAAGAAGAGGGTAAAGCAGGGGTTCACAGACAAGCGAATGAGGGCGTACTCAACGAATTACTGAAGGGATATGAGTGGAAACCCAAGGCTCTAGGCATCACAGATTCTCTTAACAACAATGGCAGATCCGTTTGGAAAAATCTCATTAGATTACCTAATGAACCAAAGGGACCTACAGTCATAAGTCAAAAAACCTTTATGGATTCACTTGAACCGATACTTAAAGATACTTTTTTTGGAACAAAATCTCAAGATACATTAGTTTCAATACTTGAGAACTACTGGCACTCAATAAATGAAACCTGG
This sequence comes from Thermoplasmata archaeon, assembly GCA_021806345.1. Next base: position 2,472 of record JAJZXP010000069.1, read on the forward strand.
CCAGAAATAAAGGATGATATACAGCACTACGTATTGTACAAATTAACAGGTGTAACGGCTATGCATAAGATTTTTCTTACCATTTCAGGATACACAACCAACAGCGAAGGCAAAAAGAATTTGACTAAGGAAAATTTATATAGAATATTGCATAATATGAGAGAAGCAGGCTTGGGAATAGAGTTCTGGAGTTCAGATGGACAGGCTGGAATATATGGTACGAATAAGAAAGGCATAAAACTACTGTCTGAATATTTGGAAGAAGTTCTTTCAGAAACTAATGGGTCTATGACTGGAGATTTGGAGTTATAGGTGGTAATATGTTTTTAGAAGACTTATGTTTGAAATTGATTAGAGCAGATAAAGAGAATGAGGTCATCGAAATACTCAAACAGCATTCATTATGGGATTCAGAGTCAAACTGGAAAATCTTAGGAGAAATGGAGAATAACTTTTCCATTATAGGAAATCAGCAATCAGATCCAGACTCCGCACTAGTGGAAAAGCTCATCAATTCAATTGATGCGATGTTAATGAAAGAATGCCTTACAAGAGGCGTAGATCCAGAAGGAGAACAGGCTCCAGAGACAATGTCTAATGCCACAGAACTGTTTTTTGGTATAGAATCTGGTGCACTTGTTAACATGAGCCTAACTAAGAGAAGAAATTTGGCAGAAAATATCATCCTAATGGCAACTGGCTCAAAATCAAGTCCAAGTTTTACGATAATTGATAGAGGAGAAGGCCAAGAACCTTCACATTTTTCAGATACATTTTTGTCGTTGGCAAAGACAAACAAGATAAAAATTCCATTTGTTCAGGGAAAATTCAATAGTGGGGGGACAGGATCTTTGCAATTTTGTGGGAATTTCGGTCTTCAATTAATCGTAAGCCGAAAAGACCTGGAAATAAATAAATCAAGAGATACAAAATGGGGATTTACAATAATTAGAAAATTCTCTCCCAAAAGTGGATACAAAAGCTCTCAATACAGATATTTGGTTATAGATGATAAAGTTCCGGCATTTGAAAAGGAACAACTTTATGTTTTACCCGGAGAATATCCCGTGGCTTACAAAAATCCCATGCTTTCTGGCACCCTAATAAAATTGTACGATTACAATATTGGCCCATCTCTTCGAACTAACATTTTGTTCGACCTTTATAATAGACTTTCTTTGCTCATGCCTACTGTGGCACTTCCTATTTTGCTGGTAGAAAGGAGAAGCGATTATTCTGGTCACTCTTTCGAGACTATTCTGTCAGGTTTGACGGTAAGACTTGATGAGGATAAACATATGAATCTTGAACCAGGTTTCCCAGACTCAGGAAATATAAGGATCAAAGGTCAAGATATGGGAATTAAGATATATGCATTCAAACATGACGCTAAGAGACACTATTCAACGACAGAGGGGATTATATTCACAATAAATGGCCAAACCCACGGTTCACTTCCCTCTAGCTTTTTTACAAGAAAGTCAGTAGACCTTTCTTACCTGAAGAACTCACTTCTTGTTTCTGTTGATTGTTCATTCATAGACACTGAAAGTAGAGAACAATTAATAATGAATAGCAGGGACAGACTTAGAAAAACAGAGTTTCTATCATCGATAGAGGACGCTTTGGAGGAAATTTTGAAAGAACACCCTGGGTTGAGGGCCCTGAAAGAATCTAGAAGAAGAGAAGAGCTCTCAAACATGATCGGTGATTCAAAACCAATTAAAGAGGTTTTGAATAAAATAATTTCCAATTCCCCATCACTTAGCGCGGTGCTGAAAAAAGGCCAAGGGGGCATTAAAAACCCATTTGATCTAAGAAACTCGATTTCGAACAAGGAATTCAAAGGTGAGTTTTTTCCGACATATTTCAATGTTAAGGAACATAAAACTGAAGAAGATGCAAAATTGTGCAATTTAAACAGAAGATTTAGGATCGAAGTATTCACCGATGCGGTCAACGATTATTTTGAAAGAGAGATAAGTCCAGGGTCATATAATTTATTTATTAATATGGGTGATGAATCCAACCTAGTATTAGATTATTCTTTGCACTTGTGGAATGGAATATGCAATCTAACAGTAGAATTACCTGAAAATTCAAAGGTCGGGGAAATATTTTATTACACTTTTGAGGTCAGCGATGAAAAGAAGGAGGACCCATTCTCTGTGGATTTCTATGTGAAGGTTGCTCCGCCTGACATAAATATTAATGGTGGCTCAGGCACCAGACGGAGTTCTAACGATAAATCCGGTGAAGGAGATTCATCGACTAAATCCGAATTGATGCTGCCTAACATTAAAGAAGTTTACGGAGACAAGTGGATTAAACACGGCTTTGACAAGTATTCTGCCATAGACGTAGTTGAGGCTGAGGGTCAAATGGACTTGTATATTAATATGGAAAACATTTTTCTATTATCTGAAATTAAAAATAAAACTGGAATAAATGCAGATGTACTAAAAAATCAATTCAAGTACTCCTTAGCGTTATTTTCCATATCATATATATCGTTGAACGGGAACACGGAACTTCCAGATATTACTGCCCCCTCGAAAGCTTTTTCAATGATTATATTGCCAATGTTAAATGCATTAAACAATTTGGATGAGGCCATATAAATTTCCTTTTACTAAATTCTTTCTCCTTTTTTGATAGTGATGAACCAGTAAGAAGATAATGTTCCATTTCCGCTGTAAATACGGTCAAACCAATTTCCCAACCAATTTCCTAATCTCTTTTCTATCAACTAAACCTGCTCATATCGTTGCATTAAATAGGATTTAAATTCCCGGCATCTAATTTCTGTCCAACAAAGAAACAAAGATTTCTTTTTGGAACAGTCGAAAGAGTGGTAGATAGTGTATAAAGAAATTAGTCATTTTGAGGGATAGGGTTTTTGGTACGCACTTATCTACCCTCTGGACACCTGCAAATTTGACGTTATAAGGAAGGTTGCGGTTAGCGAGGTTGCTAGCGCTTCAAAATGACCTATTCCATCCTTTTAATGAAAATTCTGCCGTTTTCCTCATAGAATCCGATCACCTCATGTTCCTTTATTCCAAGCATTTCCGTGACCTCCCAGGTACAGTTATCTGCAATGAGGATCCTTTTTAAAACATGCGACGAATTCAGCAATTTTGGCATTTTTGGATATAGGCAATACATTAAAAATTATTTGATTTGAATGAATGCAGTTATTGATCTATGTAGGGCATAAACATAACAACCTACGGTATAGCTGTAAATTTAGGGCATATTATGAGGGTGGCCTGTGCATTCCAATATTGTTGCAACAACAGCAATTACGTCAGTCGCATTAACCGCCTTTAAAACATCATCGTGCATTTCGTAGCCTTTATAGTCAGGATTCCCATCCCATACGGGCGTATTTTGGTCGTAACCTTTTAGTCTGTTAATATTTGTGGCATGCCATTTAATCTCCAGATCCCTGGCAGCTTTCCAATTTGAATTATCCAAAATATAGTATGCATGCTTGTTTGGGATATACATATCAACAAAAATAATGGCTTTATCTTTCCCGTCTGCCCCAATCCCTAAGTTGTGAGGCCATACTTTTTTAGTTTTTGCCTTGACAGTAACCATTAATTTCCCTCTTCCGCTAACAGGACAGGTCGCCTTCAAACATCCGTTTTCGTTTGGTTGATGGTTTTGGCTGACAGAAAACCCGTTGGATCTAAGATACCCAGCAACGCTATCTTCCCCAATTCTATGTATGCCCTTTTTTGTCATAAGTCCAAAGATATATTTTTAATATATATAGATTCATTTCTGTCGAGCTTTGCATTTAAAATGCCATTTTCAGAGGATTTTATATAATTTTCATTTTTTAGGTGTAGCTAGTGTTTTGCACAATTACCATAAAAGGTCTCCCATTCTTGCTGGATCCATATCATTCCTTTCCTTTCCCATTGTCCTTTTGAAATTACAGCAATTCATGTACACTATCAAAAGTTGCCAATTTTTCACAAAAGATGTGTTAAGAGAATTTTAATATACTGTATAAGGCATCTATATTAGCCTTCCGGTAAGAAAACTGTCCTTAGGGTGGACAAAGGGGTTGATTTAGTGAAATCAGAAGGAGTTACTCAGGGCCTAATAGCTATTAAAAATGGAAGTGGTGAATATTTCATTAACAAGTTTACTTAAGAATGGTATGGGAATTAAAATATCTCAACTCATACCAATACCGTATGAGACTGTGGAACAAAATCTCGAAATAAAGGCTCCTGTAATTACTAAAAATGCTCCAGCCATTGGTGTAGCCTTTGATTACCTCCTAAGAAATGAATTAAAAAGATCACATCCCGATTCGGTAGAAGCTACAACAGTTGCTTCCCAATCCATAGATATAGTTAAAAATCATATTGCCCTCAATAAAAAATGCGTGCTAAGGAATAAAGTCTTACACAAAAGCGATTTGATAAAGCTTAAAGAGCTAGAAACAAATTATTTCAATGCAAGAAAAGAATTTTATGAAAGTGGGAAATTAACAGAAAAATTCCTTGAGCTTACCGTGAAATTTTCAAGATTGGACTCAATATACAGAGCTGGGACCTATACCGACTTTACGGAAGAAGTTCCAATGCAGGATATAGATGATTTGAGATCGTTGTACATAATAATTCCTGAAAAGTTTAAGAATCTGGGTGATAAATGGATCCTTGATATGGGCTTTGGTAACTCTTCAAAAATAGTTGGTGGTGCTGATGTTGACTTGATTACTGGGAATACCATGATAGATATTAAGACAACAAAAAGAATAAAACTTGGCGATTATGAGTGGGGTCAGTTAGTTGGGTATGCAGTTCTAGCTGAAATAGAGAGAGGAAATGACATTTCCTTTCCTAGGATAGATAGATTAGGTTTATACTTTTCAAGGTATGCTTACATCTGGACAATAGACTCGCAACATATTTATCGAAATCCGAATTACAAAAAAGTCAAAGAGCTGATTCTTAGTTCCGGAGGAAATTTCGGTCGTCTAAGAATGGATGAACGAGACCATATAACCTATTACGGGGATGAAATTCCGGATGAATATAAAAAAGACTTTTTTGGAACTGATAACACGACCTATGGAGGGTCAATAGATGAATTTTTCCGGAAAAATAAAGAATTCAGACGCTAAATCTATTCTCTTCCAATTTTTTTTCAGGTCGATAAGCGAGAAGATATTGGGCAGCAACACTTAAACGTCATATTTACGTGGACAAACCTCACCATTGTTACATAAACGTGGTAACTGTTGAATTTTCCATTGATGATTGGTTATGGTTTCTTCAAGGGAACTCCTCCTTACCAATCCTCTTCCCTTCTGATCCCCTTGTCTTCGCTCCTACCTCTATTCCTTTGTATTCTTTCTCTTCTTATCCGTATCAGCAGCATCATCATTCTCATGTACCTCGCACTTTTCCTCAGGTGTAGTTACCTGTGGAGACTCTGTACAACGAAGAGTTCCTTTTAGGGCGTTCGAAAAGGGGAGTGGTGGCATATAAAGAAAGAAACCAATTTCGAACGGTAGGTTTTTGGTAGGTCCGCCAATTTCATAAATACCCCAGAACTAAGATAATATAAAACAGGAGAATGTACTGTTTATCTCAGGATCAAGCTGTCTTTCAAGAGAGGCAAAATTAGTAGCTAAAGAGATTCCAAGTACATGCAGCAGTGCAACCGTGTATCAGTTCTTTTTCGCCCATACACTTACTTGCGGAATCATGACAGAAATTTAGCCCTCCATGAAACAGCCACAACTTTATTCTATTCACCATAAAATACTGTAACTTCTGCCTCTCCAATACTGATTTAGTCCTAGACATCAATAAGGACTATAACTCTAAATGATGGTCCTAGTCTTGAAATGACAGATACATAAACAAACGTGAAATTGTCTAAAAAGGCATAAATTAAACCTTACCTCCACGTTTTTTGTGTAATAGGGAGCACATATTCCCGTACTTCAATATCCGTAGAATGCCTATTGTATGACTTCTCTGCTTAATGTCGGAAGATTCATATACATATTACGCATACTACGTAATATGGCTGAACTACCGGAATGGGTTAGAAAATACAAGACAAAGGGTGTTGAGATCCGGGTTTCCGGACCGAACTACTATGCCTATGAGATGAGCAGTAAATGGAATCCGAAGAAGAAGAGGGCGGACAAGGTAACTGGAGAGTATCTCGGTGTTGTTACCAGGGAGGGAATAGTGAAGCCCCGTTCCATAGGAAT
>JAJZXP010000405.1 GCA_021806345.1 Thermoplasmata archaeon
TTGGGATCATTGAGATGTTGGAAATGAAATATTCCAGTGAGGCATAACTTCTGTATATTTCCTTTCCATCAAATCGGAGTTTTTTGGCTACATTAAGGAAATTCACAATTGACAGAAATTCCTCCTCAGTTACTTCTCTCAACGGATAGGATCTTTTTATCTGATTATAGAATTCAATTGCTTCGAATTTCTTTTTTCTATGAGCTTCGAGCAGTATTTGATTTGCAACTGTTGCATAAGAATTTTTCCTGATAAAAACCGGCTCAAGTATCTTCTCAGAAACCTGGCAGACTATTGCCATTGCCTCCTCCATTTCAATTAGATCGCCGCATAGAATTATGCCCTTCGAAACTTTCTCAATCCAGTGGCCAGATCTCCCTATTCTCTGGACCAGTTTATTGATCTGTCTGGGGGAGTTAAATTGTATAACGAGATCTGCAGATCCAATATCTATGCCTAACTCTAAGGATGATGTGCATATTAAAGCCTTTAGCCTCCCGTTTTTAAACTCAGTTTCTGCCTCTTCTCTGATCTCTCTGGACAGTGATCCGTGATGAACCATGATTTGCGTCTTTCCGTAATAAAGAAGTATTCTGAATGCTATATCTTCTGCCACACTTCTTGTGTTGACAAAAACCAGAGTTCCATTATGCTCCATTATTAGGTCGTGTATTCTGACAATTGCACCTGAATAGGATCTTTCACAACCCATTTTACCAGCCACTTCTTCTGGAGCGGGATCTGGAATTGTGATCTCAAAATCCATATTCTTTATCATGCTCGTCTTCAAAATTGAAACTTCCTTTGATGGGTTGAGGAAGCTTGCCAGTTCCTCTGGATTCCCCACTGTAGCTGATAGCCCTATCCGTATAAATCCCGGTGCAATAGCCTCAAGTCTCTCTAATGCAATCGATAGTTGAGTTCCCCTCTCATTTTGGGCTAATTCATGGAGTTCGTCAACAACAACAAATTTTACGTTTTTCAAATACTCACTGATTTTTTTACTATTCAATAGAATCTGAATGGATTCGGGAGTGGAAATAACAATTGGAGCTGGTCTATCCCTAATTTCTTTCCTCTCCTTCTCGGAAATATCACTATGCCTTACCTGAACCCTTATCCCAAGATTCTGTCCATATTTTCTGAGTCTTCCGAGCATATCCCTGTTCAGTGCCCTAAGGGGAGTAATGAAAAGAACAGTTATCGGACTCGGATCATTTTTCAGTATGTAATCGAGGATTGGGAAGATCGCAGCTTCAGTTTTTCCACTTCCAGTAGGGGAAATCAAAAGAGAATTATTCCCTCTCATTATCTCAGGAATAAGCATTTCTTGAGCCTCAGTAAACTCTTTAAAACCCAAATTTTTAATAAATTCCAACATTCTTTCTGTTAAAAGAGTTTCAATGTTAGAATTTTGATTTAATTTCATTTATTCACTCTAACTTAGAAATCGTCATCGTCATCATCAGTGTCATCGTCATCATCATCGTCATCCCTTGGACAAAAGTTGAATAACACGGTTTCACCTCTATACTAAGAAACTACACCAATATAAAAATATTTTCTAAAATTTTTCCTGATTAAACTTTAATCCATTGTGGAAATGTGTGGTTATGTCCAAGAATATCATCGAAGAAAGCAATTTAATCAAAAATTCAATTAAAGAGGTCATGGACACTGAAAGTCCCGTTAATGTGATGAAAGGATTAAAAGACGAAATAAGGACATTCATAGGAAAGGATACTTACAGCATTCTGGCAATAGGTAAGGCCTCCGTTGGAATGTGTAAAGGGTTGGAAGATACCCTCAAGAAAAACGCAAGGATTAAAATGTGTCTCAGTCCAAATTTCGTTGATGGAGATGACATGGAATATCTGAAGGGCAACCATCCGGTTCCCATGAGTGACACTTTTAAATCTTCAAGGCATATTCTTGAAAGTTATTCAAATGATGATGCTGCCAAATTGATTTTTCTTTTGTCAGGAGGTGCATCCTCTTTATTTGAAGTGCCCATAGATGAAGTAGGAACAGAGAAATATGCTGGCCTGATGGATAAACTTGTAAAGAGTGGCCACCCAATCGACCAGATGAATTTTCTGAGGTGCCAATTGTCAATGGTTAAATGTGGGCAGATGATAAACCACACATCCTACGGGGAAGTTCTTATACTGGCAATCTCGGACGTTCCTTCAGATGAAATAGGTCTAATCGGATCGAATCCTTTTTATCCGCCCAGTGCTCAAATGAAGAGGGATGGCGAAATTTTGAAGGAGTTCGGGATAAACGGGAGAAAAATCACCTATAGAGAGTGCAAGATTAAAGCAAAATTGGTGTTAAACGGTGAAAAATACGCTATCGACTTTCTTAAAATGATGGACACAGAAAGGAAAAGATTTTTCCTCGGTCACGAACTATATGGCGACGTAAAGGAATGCTCTGACAGAATCCTCAAAGCGTTGAGGAAAAAGTTCTCAGAGATTAAGGAACCCTTCTTCTACTCCATGTGCGGCGAAACAACATCAATTGTGGATGGAAATGGAAAGGGAGGGAGAAATTGTTACCTTTCAGCTCTAGTTTTACAGAAAAGTGAGAACAGCGAAATTTTTTCATTTCTCTCTCTGGCCAGCGATGGAATGGATGGAAACAGTGGATATGCGGGGTTTTTAGTTGACTCAAGCATTAAAAAATCCATTCTTGACTCAGAGATAGATAAGTATATTGAAAATAGTGACACTGGATCTCTTGCTGAAAAATATAATGCTGCAATAAATACGGGCCCGTCTGGAAATAATGTTTCAGACATAGTGATTGGATATTATGGTGGGCAGAAATGAAAATTCTTTGCGCTAATCAAGTATCTCTTGAGTTTGACGAATTGAACAACAGGGTTAGAATGGGAAAGAAGACGGTTGAAATACCCGGGAACGTAATAATGCAGTCTGGAGACATTGTGAAAATAGACGGCAGAAGCTATGTTTTGCTTGACTTCAGCATTCCATTATTCTCGAGTATCGCCCACAGGGGTGCACAGATAATTGATGCAAAAGATGCTTCTTACATGGTTACTTCCGGAAATATAAAATATGGTTCTAGGGTACTTGAAAGTGGAACTGGATCGGGTGCTTTAACTGTTGCCATCCTAAAGGTAGTTGGAGACCCAGGATTTTACACTGGTGTAGATCACAGCGATGAGTCTGCCAGAATAACCAAGAATAATGTCAGGAATTTATCCGGAATGGACGTACATATTAATGTTGAAGAATTTGAAAATTTTGATCCTGAGGGAAAGAGATTTGATGCAATATTCCTGGATCTTCCTGAACCCTGGAAAAATGTGGAAAAACAAAAAACATGGATTAGCCCAGGAAGCAGAATTGTAACTTATCTACCAACAACAAATCAACTTGAGAAAACAGTATATGAGTACACAGAAAGCGGGTTTTACCATCTAGAATCAGTTGAATTGAGCATGAGACAAATGCAGGTCAAAAAAGATGCCGTTCGACCAGTATCATCTGGAATCATCCACACTGGTTATATTTCAACGTTCGTAAAACTGTCAGGCTCCGTATTGAATATTTCCAATTCATAATTTGACTTTTAGTATAGGTCTAAACCTTTATACCTGAGAGGCATGTCTATTTTTAATGTTAAAGGGTAAAAGCATTGTGAGTATTGACGATGTGGGGACTGAGGATTTCATTGAAATTTTTAAGATTGCGTCCCAACTTAAGAAGAAAGTTTTAAAGCAGGAGAAAATTGATATGATGGACGGAAAAATAATGGCCACTCTGTTCTTCGAACCAAGTACTAGAACAAGACTTTCATTTGAAAGTGCTATGCACAGACTTGGGGGTTCAGTCATAACAGTTTCAGAACCGAAATCCAGTTCCGCCGTCAAGGGGGAGACTGTGGCAGATACAATGAGAATGGCCGCATCCTATTCTGATGTCATAGTCATTCGACATCCACTGGAGGGTGCAGCCCGACTCGCAACAGAATTCTCCAGAGTCCCGGTCTTAAATGCAGGGGACGGTTCTGGTCAGCATCCCACTCAAACATTGCTAGATCTTTTTACTATTTGGGAAAAATTTGGCAGAATCGATAACCTAGACATTTCACTTGTAGGTGACCTGAAATACGGGAGAACCGTTCATTCATTGATCAAAGCATTGAACAGATTCGAAAATAAAATCAATCTGATATCTCCTGAAATTTTAAAGATGCCAGATCACTTCATTTCTACCCTTAGGGACAGGGAATCAATAAATGTTAACACTTCCATTGAAGAATATCTTGCAACGTCTGATGTCTTTTATGTTACAAGAATACAGAAAGAACGATTTGTGGATATGAACGACTATAACAAGGTTATTGGGTCATACTCATTTAACTCTGAAACAGTATCAAGAATGAAAAGTGAAGCAATCATACTGCATCCACTACCAAGGGTAGACGAGATTCATCCAGATGTTGACATCGATAAAAGGGCAACCTACTTCAAACAGGCAGAAAACGGAGTATATGTTAGGATGGCCATTATCAAAATGATACTCGGAGGTGAATTAAATGAGTGAGGAGAAGGAGCTAAGAATAAGCAAAATAAATGATGGAATCGTTATTGATCATATAAACCCAGGTACTGCGCTTGATGTGCTGGCTGTTTTGAAAATTAACGGAAAGGAGGATTTGACAGTTAGCGTGTTAATGAATGTGGCAAGCAAGCTAAAACTATCAAAAGACATAATAAAAGTTGAAAAAAGGAAGCTTGCGAAAAAGGAACTTGATAGGATCAGTCTTATCTCACCAAATGCGACAATAAACGTGGTTGAGAATTATGGAATAAAGGACAAATTTACGGTAAAACTCCCCAAAGAGGTAAAAGGCATCATTAAATGTAAGAACGAAAATTGCGTCACAAATACAAAGGAACCAGTCGAATCATACTTCAAGTTAGAGAAAGAAATGGGAAAAGAAAAATACAGGTGCCATTACTGTGAAAGGACAATGGAAATGAATGAGATTAGGGAAAGTTTGGTAAGATAACTAATAAATATTTCTTCCTATATTGTTGATCACACTTAGCATTCTGTCGGATTCAAAATTTTCCGCCCGTTTTGCAAAGAATGTTTTCTTGAGTGAAACCTGTGGCTTAATTTCTTTGAATATGTCCGTTGTGTTTTTTATGTTATTTCTTGTCACTCTGGCACTGTAATCCTGACCTACACTGTCCGCCCTTGTATAGACAACTGATGCCACAGAATTCTTAAAACGCTTTCTTCTGTACACAAGCGAAGAATGAATATTCCTTGAAAACTCGTCGGAGAGGTCGCTCCCGATTGTCACAAGTAATGAGTTATCTATGGTTGCTGACAAAATTTCAGTGGCGTGTCTGTATTCCCTATCTGAACTCAAATGGGCAAAATTAAGTCTCATTACTATTGGGTAGACAATTCTTTCTCCATTTTCAGAGTCATTAATTTCCTTACCATTTTCATCCATTTGAGTGACGAATCCATCATCACTGTACTTATACTTCTCATAGAGAAGGTTATTGTTTACGTTTGATTTTCCTTCATTTTCATTTGTTACCAGATAGATTGCCGCTTTTGCCCCCTTATTCTCTTTTATGACTGATTTAAACACGGTTTCCATTCCTTTTCCTATCAGCACAAAACTCTTGTCGACATAGGTATCCAGCTCAGTGTCAACGACCATTTTCTGTTTCATTTCTATTTTTGCTTCTTCAACCAATTTTTTCACCTCAAAATCTCTTAAATCTCCTTTCTTCCGCTTCCTTATCCACCAAACTTATCCTTTCATTTGTCCTCATTGCCTTCTCGATTTGATTGTAATTTTCAATCTTTTCTTCGAAAATAGTTTTAATCAACCCGGAGTCAAAAATGTATTCAAGTATGGACTTTATTGCGTCTTCCCTAGATGGATAATATCCAAGTTTTATCATTCTGTCAAGGAATTCGTCCTGTTTTTTTGACAAAACCATTCCTGATCCCGAATCCATTCTTCCCCCCATTCCTTTTCTCTGAATCACATCAAGAGCACAGTTTCTAAGGAACTCTGACCTGCTTCCAAATGCCATGTTTTCCTCTAGGAAACTATCTATCATATCCAAGTCGTCATCAGAAATCCTGAGAGTTATTTTGATATCTTTAGAGTCTTGATTCATACCGATCATGAATACATATGCTATCCTCTATATAAATATATCTTTATGCTGCCTGACAATAGTATAGACAACCAAACGTTATTATATTTTTAAAAAATATTAAAGACCTTCGAGAATCCAACAATTTAGGGCTTTAAGTTAGCAGCACGATATCCATATATGATGGAATGTTCAATTGATGTGTAGTCACTTGTCAATTTTTATGTATGCAATACGTCAATAAATTTCATAAAAGAAAGGAGCAAAATTAGAATTACTTTTCTGATTCATTGATTCTCTGTTGAATAAAGTCCAATAGATTTTGACCCACGCTGTACATCTTTCTATCATACAGAGCCACTGATCTTCCGCTCTTAGTTTTCAATAGAAAAAGATTTTTCCCGTATTGCTGTTCCCTATCGATCTGTTTTATTTCACCAAATCGAATTTTGACTGTTTTTTTTGTTGTTCTAATAATGATCATATCATAATAGACTTCAATAGTTGCCCTTTTTCGATATTGTACTATGTTATAACCTATTATAAATACAACAATTATGATAAATGGAAAAAAATTCAATACTGTGGAAAAAAAGAAATCGGGGTACAGATAAAGTGGAAATGCGATTGCAATCACAATGAACGCGACAGATCCAAAAACGAGTAAATTTGACCCAGCCCTGAATATTGCGAATGGTTCTGATTTCATACGCAACTGAATTGCCATTAAAATAATTACATTTTCCACTTAGAATCACAGTTTATTTTTGATTACTTTTCAATAAGATTATTAGTAAATTTCCATACACTAAGATGATTAAAATGATGGAAGCAAAAGGATATGCAGCGAGGAAAGCAGGGCAGGAATTGGCTCCTTTTGAATTTAAAAGAAGGGATTTACTGGAAAATGACGTTCTGATAAAGATAAAGTACTGTGGAATATGCCACTCCGATATACATCAGGTAAATAATGATTGGGGAGGTGCATCTTATCCAATTGTACCTGGTCACGAAATTGTGGGAATCGTAGAAAAAGTTGGTAAGGAAGTGAGTAAATTCAAAGTGGGCGACAGGGTTGGTGTTGGATGTATGGTTGATTCTTGCGGTAAGTGCGATTCGTGCAAGAAAGGTTTACAGCAATTCTGTGTAAATGGTGCTACATTTACCTATGCCTCACCTGACAAAGTCGTAGGAGGAATGACATATGGAGGATATTCCGAAAATATTGTAGTAACAGAGAATTTCGTTTTAAAAATTCCTGATAACTTAGACCTAGCAGCATCTGCCCCACTGCTTTGCGCCGGAATAACCACTTATTCTCCCCTAAGGCACTGGCAGGTAAAACCAGGCCAGACGGTTGGAGTTGCCGGAATGGGGGGACTTGGTCACATGGCAGTCAAATTGGCAAAGTCCATGGGAGCAAAGGTTGTTGTACTGACAACATCTGAAAATAAGGTGAAAGAAGCACACAGATTAGGCGCAGACGAGGTTATTATGTCTAAAAATCTCGAAGAAATGAAAAAAAATAGGAAAACCTTGGATTTAATAATTGATACAATTCCCGCCCCGCACGATATGAATTTATATTTATCTCTCCTGAAGATTGACGGGAGCCTAGTTTTGGTAGGACTGCCGGAAAAGGAATCACAGCACTCCATTTCGGCAGGGATCCTAATAAATGGAAGAAGAAAACTTTCAGGATCAAATATTGGCGGAATAGAGGAGACTCAGGAGATGCTGGACTATTGTGGAAAGCACAATATCGTTTCTGATATAGAGATAACACCTATCCAAAAAGTTAACGATGCATATGTCAGGACAATAAATTCAGATGTTAAGTATAGATTTGTAATTGATATGTCAACTCTAAAATAAAAGAATATAACTCATAAAAAATTTTATAAATTTATTTAGCCTTGCTTCAGATGGGAAAAGAAGAAGTTCTGGTAAACGATCCATGGGATTTAGCTACGAAGATTTTTGAATTGAAGGAAGTGGGAAGTTCAGAATTCAAGTCATCAAAAATTATATGCGATATTCTGCATGTTCATGGGTTCAAGGTGGAAACCAACTATAAGGGAATTCCAACAGCATTTAGAGCGGAAAAAATAAAGGGAAATGGAAATGTAACAGTAGCCTTCCTGGCGGAGTATGATGCATTGCTTGGTATTGGTCATGCATGCGGGCACAATCTCATAACGGCCGCAAACACATATGGTGCAATCAAAGCATCAGAACTGATCAAAGATGGTAAAATAGTAGTTATAGGAACTCCTGATGAAGAGGGAACAGGGGAATATGCTGGATCCAAAATCCTACTTGCTGAAAGGGGTGCATTTGAAGATGTTGATTTGATACTTGGTGCCCACCCCGGAGCTCAATGGAGAATTGTTGGCAACTCTCTGGCAGTACAGGATCTTGAAATAACCTTCAAGGGTTTTTCATCACATGAGGCTGCAAGTCCACAGAAGGGCAGGAGTGCACTGGACGCGGCCATTCTAACTTACACAGGAATTAACATGTTAAGGCAGCACTTGAGGAGAGATGCGAATCCCGTTATTCACGGTGTCATAAGAGAAGGTGGAGAAGCCTCAAATGTAACACCTGATAGAGCTGTATTGGTTTATGGTATTAGATCATCAGATATGGATTATCACAAGGAGTTACTTGAAAAGATTGAAATGGTGATAAAAGGATGCTCTATAGCAACATTTACGGATTTTGAGATCAAAAAGATTGGACCTGTTTTTTCTACGGTGAAACATAACAGACCGCTCTCAGAACTATTATACTCTATAGTTAAAAGCAAGCAAATTGACGTTCCAGATTATGAAGAATCACTTAAGGAACTGGCAGGAGGATCAACTGATTTTTCAAATGTAACCCACGAAAAGCCTGCACTGGAAATTCATTTTAAGATAGCACCTGCAGGAACACCTTGGCACTCAAAGCAATCTCTGGAGGCTGCAAATTCAGAAGAGGCCAAAAAAACCCTGCCCGTGGTTATAGATGTACTCAGTGAAGCTGCAGTACAATTCTCAGAGGATTCAGAACTTAGAAAAAAAATTAAGGATGAGTTCCTTATTACAAAATAAAAATAACTAGTCTGAGCCATCTAATCATTGGTTAATTAAAAAATATCATATGATTCAATTTAGTTAAAAAATCTATATTGAATAGACGAAGAGATTCAGGCCAAGCAAAATTATCTATTGCAAAATTTCCTGGCTTTTACTGATGAAGCTCTTTAGTTTATTATAGTTTCATATTTTCATTTAAGCTGTTGTTTAAAAATGCATAACCTTTTATTCACAATATGTCATGAGTTATGGAAGGGGTATAATGAAAAGGAAGAGGATAACGATCGCCCTGTCAATAATAGGAATCCTTTTGTTGGTATTCAGCGCTTATCAGGTTGAGACTGAACCAATTAATGCACCAATAATCAATAAAACTGGTGGATACTCTATCTTGAAAACACAAACGAACTCTGAGATTGTTAACTCAACAATTGCCGTTTTAAGTAGTTCTGAAGGTTTAACAATGGGCATTGACATTCAAAAAAACATTACTGAATCCGTAATGATGGGAATACCTCTCATCGTAGCCGAGACCTTTCAATCAAAGAGTTTTCCATTTAATTCAATGACATATGTCATCAAGGGAGTTAACCTATTTTTTAACAACTCAAATCAATCAGTTCCGATTACTGGCCCTATTTCTAAGACAGGTTATTCAATGTATCTGATTACATGCAGCTTCAACTTACTAGGAAACTTTAGTCTTATTTTCTATGTGACCGTATCTGCAATTGATGAATTTGCAATCTACCATTATACAGGTAATACATTTGTTATAGCCATACATTTCAATTTCAACGTTTCTGTAACAAAGTGACAGTCAGGCGATAGTTTGATATCTGATCGTGTTCAAGACTTTCCAAAAGTCTAGTTGGATAACTTAGATAAAAGGAAAATTGGAATCAAGAGAAATCAGTTGATTGTTATACATATTGGCGGACACGTGAAAGTGAAAAATCGATAGGTCCTTCGGAATACTTGAAAAAGGAACCAAGATCCAATACTCTTTTTGCATCAGTATATTTTTCTATTTAAATGATTAAACAATTAGTCAGAAAACCTATTAATATACGATCGATTTAGTATCTTATGGCAGACTTGACTGATGAGGTAGCTAAGGTTAATAAAATAATGAGCAATGCTACGAGAAGGAAAATTCTTAACCTCATCAATCAAAATGGAAGCATGAGCTATTCAGTCCTCAGAGAATCATTGAACCAAATGAACACAGGCCAACTAAACTATCACTTAAAGTGCCTCGGTAACCTTATATCAAAAGACGAAGAAAGTGGTAAATATATACTAACAGAATTTGGTTTGGCAGTACTGAATTTTAATGTAGACCGCCTTAAAACAGGGCAACTGAAATCTGACGAAATAACTCCTTTAATCACTTCTAATAGGGGAGATCGCAATATCACTCCCTTTGTGGGAGTTGTTTTACCCTTATCCATTCTTTCAGTTATGACCTATTATTTGTTTTTTTATTTGGACGTGTCTAATGGATCAGCGATAATTTCTAACATCATTATGTGGCTTATAGTTCTCTTTTTAATCTTGCGGGGATATTTTCTTGATTCCAAGGGATGGAGATCAGCGCAACTCACTGGAAAAGGAGTGAAATAAAATGCCAATTACGCATATTGTGTGTGAAGAATGCAAGGGAAAATTTGACTATGTCATGAATGTAGAATCTTATTTAGTCCATTCCCCCGGTAACACGGAAATAATAACTTCAGATGGAAAACACATTCGAACAACAAGCATAAAAATGTTTAATAAACACAGGATTAGATGCCCATACTGTGGGAAAAATGCTTGGTTCAAGGTGAATATATAACCTAATTTATGCAGGAAGCATTTTTACAAAGAGTTCAGATATTCATACTCAATGATTGAGAATAGAGCAGTTAAAATTGGTTAAGTTCAAAATAAGAGAGATTTTTTTTCCTTGAATATGACAGGCAAATAAAACAAATTTTCTGATCAATTGTATAGATAGAATTGATGTGTTCAGACAGGTTTCCGCATCCTGATCCAGGTTCTAGAAAACTCGTTTGGCAACCCGAAGTTCATCAAAAAGCCACTTTTTTCGTAAAATGCAATTGCCTGTTTGTTAACTAATGGTGTGTCAACCACAATCGACTTTACATTACTAATTGGAATTTCGGCTAACATTAGACTTCCGATACCATTTCTCCTGAATTTAGGATCAACCACGATCTCTTCTATATAGAATTCCTCCTGCGAACATCAGTGTTCAAAGAGTACTTTTTTATTCTGACTTCCAGCTGACCATCCAACTATTTCCGAGTCTACCTCAGCAATCAAGCATAAGTATTTATCATTATTTATATACTCTTTAACAAAACTCTTATCTATTATCAACTGGTTATTCTTTGAGGACTCTCTATTTATTGTCAAGTATTGGCTCAGCGATTTTTCCAGCATCTCAAACATTCTTTCAATATCAGTTACATCTGGTTTCATGAGCGAGATCTCAAACTTTTTCAATGTATCATAAATATTGGTGATCTATATTTAAATTCGTATATATGTAGTAATTCTACAGACCGGTAAAACAGAAGCTCACAGGGTAGGTAAGCAGTAGTGTAGCTAACTAGGGGATAGCACTGTCATAAGTTCCATGATTAATTTTCTCAAGTGAAGCCGGTAAACCTATCTGATGCAGCATATGAAGTGCTGGCAAAAGTGAGATGAAAAGATATGTCGTTTTCGGATGCCGTTCTGAAATTGGTAGGAAATTCCAAGCATAAACGAGATTTCCAAAAATTTGCCGGGGTGTTAAAATTACAAATTATCATTTGAACGGAAAATTCAGTATATGTTTTTAGTTCAAGGGGAATTGATTTCACTCACCGAAACAAAGAATGGGTAGGAAGTTAATTAATGATTAAGTGGATACAGAGCTTTCTCAGGCAACACTACTCTCCCTGACTAATACAAGCAAAAGTACAGGATTAAGTTCGCCCGGATCATTTGAGTATTTCTAACACGTCCCTGGATTTAATTGTACTGACTCCTTCATAAGATTCGGGAAATCTATTGCCATTAGGAATAAGAAATCTAGCCCGGCTTTTGATAGCGGTTGCTAGAATCATAGAATCAGGCAGTTTCAAACCTGTATTTGCTCTGACCTTAGCTGATGTAATTGCGATATCTACGGTTAGAGGGACTGTTATCATACGTTTATCAGCCATTACTGCAGTGAGAAACTGTTCAGCATCAGAATTTCTATTCTCCAGATAGAATCCAGTCAGGACTTCTGAAATAACCAGTGTTGGTATAACTGCCTCCAAGTTTCCTTTCTCAACAGAAAGTAAGACTTCTTTGGAGTATGAATAATTTGCCTCTTCCTTGTTGATCACATTAAGAAAAACGTTTGTATCGTTGCAGGCTCTAATCCCACTCATCTCTAATGTCTCTAAGTGTTCTTGAAACTTCCTTCCCGAGTGGTCTGGCCTCATCTAAGACGGAGGCTAAGCTATTCTTCTGCGCTTTCTTGATTATGACTTCGCCATCCTTCTTCTCAAAGAGAATCTTGTCCCCTCCTGAAACGCCCAATGCATCCCTAATATCCTTCGGGATTGTGATCTGACCTTTTGAGGTGATTTTTCCTAGTTCTATCACTTGCGCATTACCAATGAGTAATGAATTCATTACATTCAATTATTTCTATTTAACAGAAATACTTGCTCTTCGACCAGACCCGTCATCTCTAACTAAGGAAAGGTAGGGAGTCACTTAAACAATTAGGCGGATAAGAAGATGGACAACAAATACTCCCAGGTGCAGCCGCCTTGAAACATTATTATTCGTCTAACAGCAAATTAAGGCTTTCCAATTGTACACCGTGATCTAAATTTGTTTGACCAATTCTTGAAGATTCCCATATATGTTTGAACCGTGTGACGTTAGGAGGGAAGTTGCTCCAGATTCTGCAACAACCTTTCGGAAGGTATTGTGGGCAGGTGGGTAGGGCTCGCCCGGTATCGGAAACCATTCCGGTGCAATCAGCAACCTTTTATCTACTGTTCCTACCGCAGTGTCGCCGACTATGAGTTCTTTATGGTCTGTAAGGAAGGCATATTCGTCCATGTATGGTTCATTTTCTGCACTCCGTCCTTCAATAGTCAACCTGAACGGCTTCATTCCAAATATAGGTTCACTTCCATACATTTCAAAGTCTTTTATTCCACTCTTTGCGATGTAAAATTTAGGATCAATAGCCTTCGATTTCATCTGGTCTGGGATATATAAATGTGCACCTGTCCTGCGACATATGTACTCAACTCCTCTGGTATGGTCAAGAGTTGTTATCATTACTGCTTCCAGGCTACCTAACCTGTCAATTTCTTCAATTAGTCCGGGAACAAAGGGAGGGTCAACCAGGATGCATCTATCATCTTCCACAAACAGATGACCATACATCATTTCATCTATTTCAGGGTCAGGGGTGCCCCACCGAAATACATCCCTTCTCACAGGGGAAAACATGCTGTGAAAATGAAGTTTCAGTATATTAAAATATGCCAAGGTCGATCTTAATAACCGATAAAATACATTGGAGTATCCATTTAAAGGATAGGTAGGAAGTCACTTAATTTATTCATTGGATACCAAAGGATTGATTCTTCTAAGATCATATTCTAGATATTCTCAGAATGTCACAAAACTTATCATATCTCACAATGTCAGCTATATGTGGATAAGGATTAGGCTCACGACTTTTGCACACTTTTGCATGCGGCATGGACAGGCAATGATCCTAACAGAATTATCAAGTTCTACACCGTCAATGTGTACTACTCGGATCCTGCTAACCCAGAAGGTCTTAAGGGAAGCGACGAAATCTTGCCATACTTCCGTAGGCTTCTGGCTCGTAACTCCGATTGGAAGTGGGATTCAGAGGGCATAATTCCTGCTTTGAATGGCTTCGCCCTTAAGTGGAGAGCAGTCATTCCCTCTTCCAACGGAATCGTCCGGGAAAAAGGGCTAGAGATTGTCGAGATACGAATTGGTCGTATCGCCCGCAACAAGGTTTACTTTGACAGATTACCATTACGAGATCCTCACAACTGAATTCCCCTTTGAATATCTAAACTCAACAGAGATTCAAGATAACAATAAGGCATTGGAAGACATCAAACCTACCTGAAAGGAGGCAGTTCTAGAGCTTGCTGGAATTCTTCTCTCGTGTGTACTGGACTTTGATCAAAATGGGAAACGATCACCCTCACGAATGGCAATTCAAGCATAGCACGAAGTGCTGGCAGTTCTCGTTTCGTGTGCCACGGTGAGTCCCACACACGTAACTCTCCATTTCTTTCCGTCAATGCGTCTCCAAATACGATGTATCGATGCTCGGGAAGGAAGATTGGTGTCTCCGCTCTTCCTCTCGCGTCAAAAAGGGGTATAAGTCCACCGGGCAATGAATTCTCAGCTATTACGGGGGCGAGCCCAGTATGAGGCAGCTGATCCGGAAAATAAAACATAGGTCCAAACGCTTTTGACTTATATCTCCGAACGAAGAGATCGATGTCTCTAATGTGATCCGGCATAGTGGCAATAATCATTGAAGGCGGTGATTTGTCCAGACTAGACCAGATGTCTATACAATCGAGAGATGGAGCCAGGGGATCAATTAGGACTTTCTCTCCTCCGGATTCTGCGAATGTCGATACAACCACTTGCTGATAGTCGTCGCCAGGTTTCCAGAAAGGATGTCGCGCGCACCATATCCACAACCCCGGCTCCAGATCGATTATTCCTATCTTATTAGAATCTCTCTGCATGAATATTGGTTATGCAAGGGGTCATAAAAACAATTGTGTTATGTCGATAACCAATAGACGCTGCCAAACAAAGATAACATTTAACGACATGGAAAAACCATCAATACTAAACGTTAGGGCATCCCGTTAAAAGAACTGCAAGAAATACCTGATATTTCCGGGTCAAGAAGTAAGTGAGTATAGGGATAGATTTCTCTCTTCATATCCATTCCTCCCAGAAGTCATAGATGTTTTTTATCACAGATGGGGAAGTTTTCCAACCTTTCAAAGAACAAGAGGGGTACTCAGAATCCTCTCATTGTTGCTTTATTCTATGAGAAACAGCGAGAGATCTTACGTTTCACTCTCAGATTTTGATCTTCAAGATCAAGAGATTAGGAGAGAACTCGTGAATTACATAGGGCCTGAATACGACACAGTTATTGCTTCGGATATAACAGATTATGATTCTGGGTCTAAGAAAGTAGACTCTTTACTTGGTCAGTCTAATGCTGGCCTTAGATACGGTACAAGGGCATCCACGAGTATTTTTCTATATTCGTTTTCTGGGGGAGAGGAACAAGGCGCCTTGTTGAATGAGATCAAAAGATCAGTAATTTCTATTGGTGCAACTTCTGCCATTGTTGCAGAAGCTTTGGAAAAGATGAAGAACAATCTATTTTATCTCCAAAGCAAGAATGACAGGTATCAATTCACAAATAAACCAAATCTTAACAGGCTCCTACAGATTAGAATGGAAAATGTTAAGGAAGAGGACATAACTGCAATAGAAAAGGGCACAATTTCAAAATTTATATCTGGTAAGACACTAAAAGTATTCTTGTGGCCAAATAAACCCAGAGATATCACAGATTCCCCTGACTTTAAATTAGTAGTATTGCCAGACAAGAATATCCGTCTATTAAGGGACATCCTCGATACAAAGGGAGAAGGACCACGAGTTTACAGGAATACTTTATTCTATTTGGTTCCATATGAATCAGAACGAATTCAACTGGTATATCACATTAGGAAAAGACTTGCTTACGAGAGCATGTTAAAGAACATAGGGTCAAACAAAGATCAATTAAAGGACGTAAAAGATAATCTCAAAGGAGAGACTGGAGCCGTAGAAGAATCTGTCAAAAGGAGTTATTGGTTGCTTCTGTTACCCGGAAAAGACAATTTCAAGGAACTTGACTTGGGGTTACCGACTTTTGGGGAATTCACAACCATAGATCAATATGTCTATTCTATCTTAAAAGAAAATAACGAGATATTAGATAAGATCTCCCCGCTGGTATTCAAAGAAAAATATTTAGAAAAGAATAGATCATTCGACTACACTCTTCTGCACGAGGCAATGCTTAAAACTGTTGGGGAACGAAGAGTGTCAATGATTGATGTGTTGGAAGACTCCATCAAAAATGGCGTAAAAGAAAGCTTTTTGGGTTAGGGGAACTTGACTCTGACGGTAAGCCTGTTTGTAAGTTCTTTAAGTCCGATATTGATCTGTCATTAGGTTACCTTGTTGTCTTATCAAGTAAAATCTGTTCTAGTCAGAAAGAAGAAAAAGAAGATGAGACAAAACAAACAAATTCAAAGGACGGCAAAGAGGAAGGAAGTACTATTTCTCCAGAGCCTAAACCTATTATTTCTGGGTCAAAAGGTAAGAGGACAGACGAAGTTGAAATTGGTTACAAAAACTTCACCTTGAGATTCTCAGTTCCTAAAGGAAGAGTGAACAGCCTAATGGATGTCTTGAATCTGATTCAAAGGAGATTCGACAATGTAACGATCTCAATAGGGGCCGATGAAGGCAATATCACCAAATTTGACTATGAGAACAAGATCAGGGAGGCTCTCCGGCAACTTGGCTTCGACATTATCGAAGAGAGCAAGAGTTGAATATCTGGAACTCCTTTATTCTTTGATAACCCTGAAGGTCACTCTGTGTTTGAGGTTTAACCTAATCTCTATTTGATATAACGTTCAAATGTATAGTTTGGCATGTGTCACAGTTAGGTTCTCAATCTTCTCAAAATGATAATCTTTGCAGTTTTTCGATTCTATACAATATACCCCTGAGTTTGTTTCATTTTGTCATAAAGTAGATCAGCCCATAGTTGGATTACCATGATTAACGAGACATAAATTGCTCGTGAAGTCTGGGGTCTACCAAATTTATGAGATATTCAATTTATATTTACGGAGATTCCAGTCAGATGGCTGTCATTATGAATATAGTCTTGAGTGTTATAGAGCAAAAATATAATAGGTAGAAAATCTATTATCCCATCGATTACAATCAATTATATGAACTAATAATTCGTGGAGGAGACTGACATTGGGATCGACAGAAGAGGCCGACATATTCTGGACTCAAAAAATAATTCAGACACTAGTGGGACTTCATAATTGGAAATACCCATTAGTATTTGATAGGTACGATGGTGAGGGAATTGAAATACCCAAACCAGAGGAAACAAATTTCATTAAGTGGAGTTTAGGGGAAATAAAGAGTGAACCAAAGACTGACTGGAGAGCATCTTTACTAGGATTAAAGAACGGCTTCCATGCAGTGCAGTTTGATAACAGATACGAGTGTCATATCGATAAATTTGATCCTAAAAAGAATCTCTTTAAGCACCTATCAGAGGACAGTCCAGGTACGCTTGGCTGGGTGTTTGCAACTATTGCTGTCATTTCAGGAGGAATCTCCATTTATTACTTCTCGAAGCAAAGGGATAAAGAAAATGAAGAATGATTCTCCTTGTCTGGAAATAACACATATATTAAAACCTAAAACCTAGTAAACTTCCCTCTGGAGACGCATCTGTGAGTTCGAGAGCAACATATCTATCGAAGTCGAAATTCTTTTCAAATTCATTATATGGTACATCATCAGAATTCAACATGCAGATGTACTGATAAGTGTCCTTTTTCGATTCGAGCCATGCTAACTGTAGCGCCTTTGCCTTTTGTCTTTCGTCTACAGGGTCAAACATTACGCTGTCGTGTATCAAGAACCATGGAGAGATGTTTTTTCTGGACCATATATCTGCCAAGACCATATCGTAACAAAAAATCTTCATATTGTCGATTCCAGAACTCCCAGAGCGTTCTATATTTACATTTAATTCCAGACCCTTTTCTGTGAAGCCAATGTTAAGGTCTCCCTTTACTTCGTAAAGATATTGAGAATATTCGTTATATTTCAATATTGCTGACTTCCTCTGAGTTTCTCGTTCCATCAGGTCTAGGTTCGCATCTTTTACTAACACCTCAATATCCTTATCGAGCTCACGCTTACCTTCTTCGAATTTCTTCATATTCAAGATTTTATTTTTTGTATTTTCAAGTTCCCCCAAAGTTATTTGATGCAGTCTGATAAGTTCCTCATATTCGTCATATGATTTATGGCTTCTAATAAGACCATTAAATTCGGCCCTTTTATTGGTTTTTTCTTCAATTTGAATGATTAATCTCCGAATCTCTTCTTTAATTCGATTTATTTCGTTTTTCAAAAACTCTTTTCTATTTTTTATGATTATTTTATTGAATTCTTTAACTTCTTCTAACCGTCGAATAACTGGGGTTGGAATTTCAACTTTAGCTTCTTCGTACAGTCTTGCTACCAGGGAAGGTTCAACATCCTCTTCTTCTGTTAGGTTCTTTTCATATGCCTGAAGCAGAAACTCAAATTCTTTTCTATTGTTCAAAGATTGATGAATCTCTCCAGTAAGTTCATTTGACTCTCTCACAAATTGATCATATTGTTGAAGCGGCTTGTAGTTCCTCAGGGCAGTTTCTTCATTTTTAGTTTTCTCTTCTAACCTGATTCTCTCAGAATCAAGTTGACTTATCACTCCTAAGATATTAGAAAGAAGTCCAGAATGCGCTTCTTTTCTGATCTGCTGTAGAACTTTTCCCCTATCCTTCAGTAAGTGGTATTTTCGTGAAAATTCCCACCCAAGTCCTAGCAGAAAAGAATTGTTAATCTTTACATCAAAAGGTTGTTGTTTGTTAGAATGTTTAAAGGGATCAGAGTATCCTCCTCTTGTTCCATTTCTTCTGGAGAAATAGTTTATTAAACTAGCATAAGAAGGGGAATATGTTTGGTCATTTTCAAGTTCCAATCCAAATTGAAAATACCCTAATGTTTTTGACCATTGACTTGGTGTAACTTCATATCCAATTTGCGTTCTGTATTTTTCCAGCGTCTCAGGTAACTGCTGTAATAAACCTTCTACATTTACCTTCTTCGTATCTTTCAGGCCTCGTGATACGGTTACCCTATCGGATCCCAAATCGAAAGTCATACTAAAAACCCAATCCTCTAATCGTTGCTTAGGTAATCGTTCTGTCAAACTTTTACCTAATAAGAAATGAACAATGTCGATTAGAGTAGACTTGCCCAATCCATTTCTAGAATCTTTGTCACTGGACTGTTCAGTTCTCGTAGCAAGTACAACATTAAACCCTGGCTTGAATTCCACCTTTCTGAATTGAGGTTTGTTTGAATTTATAGAATATATCATTTTCTTATCACCGTTATCAAGCCCTCTTTTAGCTCTATCATAGAGAGCAAATACAACAGGTCAAGTGTCAGAATGTATTTCTGATAATCTTTAACGTATGCATCATTTTTTACTTCTTCCCACAGGAGTCCTACAGATTTAGGCTTATTCAGTTTTTGCAGTAAAACTGCTCCCGCCCATATGAGTGATGAGGACGTTTTGAGATGTTTAGTGGGAAGAATCACTTTTCAAACACCTCACAACTCTCAAAAAAGTAAACTAGTACAGCGAGACCTCCTGCCATGTAAAGTAAATCTCCCTCTCCTCCATTCGTAGCAAATGCGTATAGGTCGTAGAATAGTTGATCCCCTTTTATGCCCATATCCAACAATTCGTTGTACTCTTTTACGAATCTATTTCTCAATCTATTGCCGAAATCTACATCAGGTTGAATTGCCAAATAATCCTTCACCTGTTTGACCTGAATTAGACCTCTGGTTATCAAAACTCTTACTTCTTCACTTAGGTTGTTCTTTATAATCTTTTCATTAACAGGCAATACATTAAAGTCGCTATTTCCGATAAATGAATTGTCCATTTCAAGGAACCTAATCACAACTTCAAGTTCTGAAAAAGTCAGCTTAGAACCTTCCACTCCTAATTTCTCATCCACCCACTTTATATGTCCCCTTCTAATCCTATCCAAATAGTCTACTGTGTATTTGGTTTCATCATTGTCGATTTTGCTGTGATCAGTTGGGCATAACAGAATAAGATTTTCTGCAGAGTTCCTTTCATTGTCAGTCATGTCTTGGTCGTATCTGGCCGATCCCGGGTTCAATCCTCGTACATGCGCAATTTGAAAAAAGGTTACTCCCTCACCGCCATTTCCGTCAATATCATAGACTCTCGTCTTGCATATGGCACATCTACCTCCACTGCTTAAGAATACTATTCTTTCCACAGGTCTACTCAGGTATCTGTTTTTCTTGACCAATTACAATCGTAATCTTTAACAGAAATGAGCATTTAAAAGTTATTATACTTAAACCATGAGTTTTCTCTAAAAATGAAACTTATTTTTAGAATTGTGAATGACCATATATGCTACTATTCTTCTTTTTAATATATTTATCACTACCTATTACATTCGTTCTTTCACATATGATTTTCATTAAAAGCTAAGCATATAAGTAGGGAACCACTTAAATGATTAAGTGGGATTAATTATGCCATAAGTTTCATGATTTAAGTTCGCGAGTGATTTCTCTTGTGTCGGTGAAGTTATATACGTATATGCTTTGTATAAGCATAATGACCAAGCCTGTAACCTTATCTGATGCAGCATATGAAGCATTGACAAAAGTGAAGGGAAAAGATATGTCGTTTTCAGATGCCGTCTTGAAACTGGTAGAAAATTCTAAGCATAAACAAGATTTCCGAAGATTTGCTGGGGTGTTAAAATCACGAGCAGCTGAATTAGAGAAATTTAAGAAAGAGATTGAAAAAGATAGAACCAGAAACGTCGAGAAGATGTGGGCCCATGGTGGTACTCGATACAAACGTAGTCATTGACTATTTGGTAGGAAAGGAAAAAATAGTATGAGAAGTCGATAGTTACAATAAAGATGAACTATCAATCACATTTGTTAATGAATACGAGTTGTTAAAGCACAAAAACAGAGGAATTCTGGAAGATACAGTTCAAAACCTCAAGATATACCATTCTAAAGATTTGGAGGCTAGTGCAGCGGCCAAAGCTTATCGAGAACTCAAGTCAACACGAAGGATGATGAGCGTAAAAACCTTCTAATATTTGGGGTGTGCGTTGCTAACAATGAAATTCTTATCACTCAAGACAGGGCTTTCGCGAATCTCGAGAGTGAATTCATCAAGATAGTGAAATAAGGGCTATTTGCGAGATGAACGTTCCAATTCAAGTGTTGACTCAAAGCTCTTTAGTGAGATTAAAACAGCAAGAACTATGTAAACAACCATTAATCCAACAGCCAAGTCACCATTCACCTCAAGAGATGGATACATGCTCATAACAATTCGAAGTGCCATCCCATCAAGCCCCAAGATCAACGCTCCGAAATAGCTCTACAGTGTAATCTTTCTGCAATAATAAATGAACACAATTGTTAATACAATCAAGGGAAGAACCTTAAGAGCAATTAATCTCCCTTCGCCTGAAATGGTTATTTAGTGTCGATGAAAGCTGCCGTAACTGCAATAAGGAACATCATCAAAAGCCAAACAATAGTTACCATGCTGTTGGAAGGATGGCCTGTTCTTGTCGCTTGAGTCTTAATGGCATATCTATTGCTTACAAATTGTGATTTGAATAAAAATTCAGTATATGACTTTTATGCACGGAGACTTAATTTCACTCACTGGAACAAAGGATAGGTAGGGAGTCACTTAATTAATTAAGTGGATACGATCCGTACAATAGAAACTTTCGTTTATCCTTTGGAAACCAAACCTCTAATAATATCGCGTTCATTCTTCCAAAATCAATTTAAACAGGGAATCATTCTGGAGTAACATCGTCACATTTCAGTATTTGAATCTCTTCTCATAATCCTTATGAGGAAACCATTCCAAAAGAATTGCAATTATTTCCACTTCACTCCCAACAACGGAATAAATCAACCTCCAAGCATTAGGTAAGTTGTATTTCCATAGGTTGTCGATCTTATATTTGCTCACCTAAGTTTTCGGTATTTGTCGTTTGGGTATCTGATCCCACAGAAAGGATTTTGTTTAAGGTCGTCAGTCGCTTGTTCCAGGCATTTGTAAAGTGATGGATTATCAGTCTTCGTCCTGAAATGGGCTTTTTGGATCTATTCATCTGCAAATACCACTGTGATCTTCTTGTCAATCACTACTTCAGCACCAGCTTGCTGTTAATGTATTTGTTTACCAGATCAGGATTCCACACCCAGATTATCTTACCATTATGCTGGACAATTTTCCCTGATTCTTCCAGATATGAAATGATAAGGCTGAATGTTTGGTACATCACTTTCTTCTCTAATGCTAGCCATAGCTGCCTCTTTGATGGATATTCTTCTGCTTTTCTCAGGGCATCTTCTACCATGAGGACTGTGTCCAACCTTGGGTAGTGTATTATTGGCTTGTTCTCCATTAGATTGTATATTTATATATAATATATAAACGTATACACGTCCTTAATTACACGAAAAGAGATGTAATTGCGTTCGCAAGACCAACCTTCTCCTAAAAGAATCACCACGAAGGATGAGTTAGTCATACGCGTAAGAGTTAACACGGGCCCTCAGGAGGTCATTAATAATCGTGTTCCCGATATCATTGCCGGCGATTTCTTATGAGCCCTTCTATGATTTGTTTTTCCGCTTCTGTACTTATCGGAAGGTGCCCAGATGGGATGGGGATCTTTCCAAGAAATATTGTTTCTAATTATGGGCGTGATTGCTCTCATCGCGTTTCTTTACCTTAGCCTTAATGGCTCAAGTACTTATCCCATTGGGATTCCTCAGAGAGCGGAAATTCCTTATCGCAAACACGATTGCTTTTCTGGCAGCGATGGCAAACTTTGTCATCTTTTACATTTTCATATATATGGCAGAATTGGTACAAGGATAGGTAGGGAGTTGTGTAATTAATTAAGTGGATACCACTTTTAGGTTCGTAGTGTCCCAAATCCCAATTCAAGAATTATGGTAGAAAGTTTTCCCTTCGAAGTTGAATTTTAATGAGGTACTCCGCATAGTTGTCCACGTACATACATTCCAGTGCAATGGCCAATTCTATATTTCCCTCACTTCTTGCACTGGCTTGTTCCTTCTTCTTCAAGTCACTTTGGAGTTTCCTTGTCCCCGGGCTGGTGTATTTAGTTTCGAAATCATCGGTTGGCAAGGCTGTTTAGTTCCTCTAATCTTTCGATTCCCTTGAATAAAAGATATGAAGCAAAGGCACCAGTTCCCATTGAATTCAATGCTTGCTCCAGTTCTTTGTTTCCGGACTTCTTAGCGAGCTCAATGGCTTTAATCCTAGCATTCTCTATCTCCTTCAAGGTACTCTTTCGAATTTTTATAACCGCACTCTCTTTGTTCTCTGCCATAAGTAAGAATACACGCATATATTATAAAGTTACTTATAGGTAACTATTAGGAATACTATTGTTCTTCGTATCATTAAATAATGCTATTTCTGAGATTTTCGTTAGTTATTTTCCGTTGCAGGGGAAAAGCCAATATGCTAATGGACAGCAGAGATACAGTTAATGGAATTAAAAATGAGTTCACTTGCCCAATATGTGCCAAGAGATAGAAACCTCAATCCTCGTGAAGGTGTTTACCACTCCACTTGTAGTTGAAGCATTCTTTTAATCACAGATCTTATCGCTGTCAAAATTATAAAATAGTCAAAAAACTGCCCTAAGGAGAACAAAGTGATGACAAAATAAAGAGAAATCAAAGTAGGCATAAAAGGAAACAGTAAAGGTCAATTCCCGCAAACGAGTAGCCCATTGTTGCTACTGTCTTTGGATCAAATTTGTCTGCAATTACTTCTCCGATTTGGTTAGTTGCTGCATAAACTATCTCCATTACAATCTCAAATGTGGCTAAACTGAAGGTTGATGCAAAGAATTTCTGAAAGAGAAATGCTGGATAAAACTTATCAGAATAAAGACCAGTTGCGAGAATTATTTCTGCAAATGGGACCATAAGAAGTGACTTGTGCCGGGTAATTTATGCATTCCGCTTCAACTTAATCTCACATAGTTTTATCTTGGCACCACCATATGCCTTGCACTATCTCTCCTAAAACATGCAAGATTAATAAAATCATTGAGACAATGAATAGACTAGCAACTGTCTGAAACAACATTTCAAAACCAATATTTTGAGCAATAAAACCTGCTAAGAGCACACCTACAGCGGTCACTCCAGACCCAAATGCGTTAATTTGACCAAGGAACCTTCTCACTTTCTCCCTTGTATATTCTGAGAGACAAGAATGGGCGTTCTTGCAGTCATACACATCAGCTAAATCTCTCTTTGATAGAATTATTGGTATTATTATATATTGATAAGTGGGTAGAAACTACAAACTCTTACACATCTGTGTAGGTTACTATACTAAACTTTAATTAGCTATGGATGATTACACAAGCATGGAGACAACAATTCAGGTCAAGAAAGACCTAAAAGACAGACTTAATGCTCTGAGATTATACCCCAACGAGTCCTACGACTCAGTGATAAGAAGACTATCTGAACTCGCTGAAGATGAGGAGCCTCTTTCTAAAGAGACTATTCAAGGAATAGAAGAGTCACTGAAGGACATTAGGGAAGGAAAAGTTTACACTACGGAGGAAGTTAAAAAGAGGCTAAAAATTGACTGATTACGAGGTCAAGTGGACAGAATCATCAGTCAAGGGATTGGAAGAATTAAACAAAGCTGACTCCGAAAGAATTCTGGAAAAAATGAGAATCGTTAGCAAGAACCCTTTTCATTACGTTAAACGACTCAAAGGGGTTCCGCTTTACAGTCTAAGAATCGGAAAATACAGAGTAATCATGAGCATCGAACGAAATCGCCTTGTGATTCTAATCATGGATGTTGGAAACAAAAATAATGTATATGACGATTTGTAAAATCTAACGGAGTAGGATTAAACTTCTTTTGACATTCTTACCCAATTCTTGGAGAATTCTTCCGACATTCCGAGAACCTTGGAAAATCCACTGTGATCATAGAATGTTATTGCCTTATCGTTTATTTTTAGTGTGTCCGTGACTATCGCTTTCAAATTGTCTAAAGGGATATTTCTTAACAAAAAGCTACCTATACCTCTACTTCTGTATAGAAAGTCAACAACTATTTCTTCAATATAGAATTCATCAGAGGAACATCTATGCTCAGAGAGAACTTTTTTATTCTGACTTCCGGCTAGCCATCCAACTATTTCCGAATCTATTTCGGCAATCAAGCATAAGTATTTGCCATTGTTTACGTAATCATCAACAAAACCCTTATCGATTACCAACTGATTATTCATTGAGGAATTTCTATTGATTATCAGGTATTGACTCAGTGATTTTTCCAGCATCTCAAACATTCTTTCAATGTCAGATGCATTTGGTTTCCTTAGCGAGATTTCTGACTTTTTCAATGTAATTATAATATTGATAATCTACATTAAAATTTGTATATATATGGTAATTCATAGGAGAGGAAAAGTATAGGTCAAGAGGATAGGTAGGGATTCGAACCCTAATAAATAAGATCTGCAGTCTTACGCATAACCTCTCTGCCACCTATCCATTGGTAGGGTAAATCCCTACTACATATTTATTTTTCTTTATGGAAGCACTTTTGTGGTTGCTATGATTTGCTCACTTGGAAAATTCATATTTTTCAATCATACTGTAAGACTCTTTAGTTCTTTTTCCGAACAATATAACGTCTTTACATAAGAATTCAGTTTTGGAAAAATAGAATCCATTTGCTTTTTCTTTAATCTCCAAAATCTCTTTTTCATTAAGACCATGTATTTTCTGGCCTAATGTCAAATGGGGAACAAATTCTCGGTTTAGTCCAGAAATCTGATTCGAATATTTCCAAGATTTAAGTAATTCTAAAATTTTGTCGTGAAATAATTTTAAGGGTCTTGATTGAACGTTTAGGTATACTGTATGATTTCCAAAAGTGCTGGTGCCATTCAATGAAATAAGAAATGGAACAGTTTCTCTCAAGAATTTCAGAACCTTGCCGTCTAGCTCTGGACCGTTGGGTACGACAAATGGAGTAAAAAGGGTGATGTGCGGTAATACGTATTGTGGAAGTTTGTTATTTGGATTCATTTTCTGAAAAGCGATTATACTTTCCATTATGTTTTTCTCCGGGATGATCCCTAAAAAGTATCTCATGTTATTATCCCCTTTCATGAGTTGTATCTACTTTAATTTTTTTGATTCAATTTGAAACACAGAATATGATTTTCGATTCCCTTTAGAGTGCTCTTTTAAATAAAAAACCATTTCAAGCTTGACATTTTAAAGAATAATACACATAATACCCGAGGGCATTGAATATTTCTAGAAAATATCAATCACCAAAATGCCCTAAATAAATTTCAGTGATCTAGAAAGAGCATAAAACACACTCCATGTGATCAACAGAAATTTAATTCATATACTCTTTCTCAGATTGGAAAGAGTTATTTATTTTCCCAAAAATCATAAAATATCTATTAAACATACTGAAAACTGCAGAAAATGGATCTAGTGAGGGAGCATAGAGAAATTGGGGAGATTCTTAGTATGATCACGGAGGATATCAAGGACGGGGAATTCGATATTGGACTTTTTGAAAAATTTTCCGACACGCTTAAGAATCACATATACCTGGAAGAAGAAGTTATTTTTCCTACAATAAACGAAAACGGGGAGTATAAGGATGTAATAGTTGGGTTAATGGTAGAGCACGGATCTTTTTGGCTTTTAATAAACAAAATAAATCAAGCAATTACTGAAGAAAGAAGTTGGGAGATACCGAAAATTATAACAGAAATTTCCTTGATAATGAAATCCCATGACAACAGAGAAGAAACCGTTCTTGGTGAAAAGATAAAGTGGATCATTGTAGAACCATCAACTGAACGACCCAAAGGTTGGAAATGCCGAAGATATAATGAAAGAACTAAATGAAATGTATTCTCAACCTATTTTAACTTGGGTTAAAGAATATATGATTTGAAATCATTACGATACATATGGCAAATAGCAATTTTTACAGAAACAAGCTAAATGAAATCAGGAAGACTTCCAGCGAATTTAAAAAGACTAGAAAGGAAAAATGGAAGAAGAATGATTTAGAATCCTGGAAAAATAAAACTGGTTTTAAGGAGAAAGAGTTCACCAACTCATCTGGAATTCAGATTGACGATGTTTATACTGACGAAGATATTCCCACGGGTACTGAGAGTATAGGATTGCCAGGGCAATTTCCGTATACCAGAGGTGTTTATCCCAATATGTACAGGGGAAGATACTGGACAATGAGGATGTTTTCAGGTTTTGGCACGCCAGAAGATACCAATCAAAGACTAAAATATCTGATATCTCACGGAGAAACTGGTCTGAGCATAGCGTTTGATATGCCCACACTGTATGCCTATGACTGCGACAACAGGAGGGCAGAAGGGGAAATTGGAAAATGTGGGGTAAATGTGACCACACTTAGGGACATGGAAACAATATTTGATGGTATTGATCTGAGAGAAGTTACAACTTCAATGACAATCAATGCTCCTGCTGCAGTATTGACGGCTATGTATTTTGCAATAGCAGAGAACAGGAGTTATGATCTTAAGAAGATAGGTGGCACAGTACAGGCTGATATCCTGAAGGAATACATCGCCCAGAAAGAGTGGATTTATCCACCAGAAGCCCATTTGAGAATAATAAGGGATATGATGGTCTATTGCACTGAAAATGCCCCAAAGTGGAATTATATCAGCATTTCAGGTTATCACATAAGGGAGGCGGGAGCCAGTGCAGTGCAGGAACTCGCATTTACTCTTGCAGATGGATTTTACTATGTAGACATGGGAATTAAGGCAGGTCTAGATGCTAACAAATTTTCACAAAGGTTGTCATTTTTCTTCAATTCATCCATTGATTTTTTTGAGGAGATTGCTAAGATGAGAGCAGCAAGAAGAATTTGGGCAACGGTACTCAAGGAAAAGTTCGGGGTTACAGACCCTAGAGCACAGATGCTCAGGTTTCACACGCAAACATCGGGATACACACTCACATGGCAACAACCTCTGAACAATATCATACGAACTACAACAGAGGCCCTCGCAGCAGTTCTTGGTGGTACACAGAGCCTTCATACTAACTCTTACGATGAAGCAATGGCACTTCCTTCGGAAGAAGCAGTTAAAATTGCCTTAAGAACCCAGCAGATAATCGCGGAGGAAACTGGCGTAACCAACACAGTGGACCCGTTGGCCGGATCTTATTATGTTGAATGGCTGACTAACAAGATAGAGGAACTTTCGTACGAATATTTTGACAAAATCGAATCTATGGGGGGAATTCTCAACGCGGTAAAGAACGGTTATATACAAAGGGAAATTGCATCAACATCCTACAGAAGACAGAAAAGATTGGAAAGTGGGGATGAGATAATGGTTGGTGTAAACAGCCACGCTGAAGAAAGTGAGAAACCCATCAGCATTCTGAGAATAAGCAAGAATGCAGAGGAAACCCAGAAGAAAAGAATTTCAGAAGTGAAAAAGGAAAGGAATATAGAGAGAGTGAACGAAGCGCTTTTAGAATTAAGAATGGCTTTTAAAAACGAAAAATTAAATGTGATGCCATATCTTATCAATGCGGCAAAAACGTATGCTACCATAGAAGAAATTTCAAATGTAGGAAGGGAGATATATGGAGGATGGAAAGAACCAATCATTGTTTAAGCATAAACCAATCAAAGTTCTGCTGGCAAAGCCCGGAATAGATGGACATGATCGCGGTGTACTTGTACTTGCAAAGGCATTCAGGGATGCAGGGATGGAGGTGCTATACGCTGGATTACTCCCCACTCCGGAAGAGGTTATAGACACGGCACAGAATGAGGATGTGGACGTAATCGCTATGAGTCTTCTCAATGGAGCTCATATGACGGTTTTCAGGAGAGTATCTGAGCTTATGAGGGAAAGGGGAATAGACGACATTTCTCTTGTAGGAGGAGGAACAATACCTGAGGAAGATAAACCGGAACTGGAGAAATTAGGAATAACAGGAAATTACGGGCCAGGAACACCTCTTCCCACAATAATTGAACATGTAAGATTGAGAGCTGCTGAAGCCAGAGAGAAAAAGTTGAGGTAATTCTTTGGATATCGAACAGATCATAGAAAGAATCAGGGATGGTGATAAATCTGCGGTTTCAAGAGCCATATCTTTGGCAGAAGGCGCGAATGATTCTTTTCGAAAAAATTTACTTACTAAACTCTATCCGCTGACTGGAAAGGCACAGGTTGTAGGTATAACCGGTCCCCCAGGCATTGGAAAGAGCACTCTGATAGGAAATCTTGCATCTGCCCTGACCAGATCGGGAATAAAAACGTCCATTTTAGCCATTGACGCATCGAGTCCATTCACAGGAGGATCGTTACTGGGGAACAGAATTAGAATGCAGGAATCCATTTGGGCTGATGGAATTTATATGAGGAGTCTGGCAAACAGGGGTGCCAAAGGAGGACTATCTCAATCAACCCTTGGTGCAGTAAATATTCTTGACGCATACGGAAGCGATGTTATTCTAATAGAAACCGTTGGAGCAGGGCAGGCCGATCTTGATATAATGAATCTGGCAGATACCACAATTCTTGTACTGGCACCAAATCTGGGGGATCAGATTCAAGCAATCAAAGCAGGCATTATGGAGATTGCAGATCTCTTCGTAATAAATAAGATGGATATTGAGGGCTCATATTTCGCAATGAAAGATATTGAAGAAACACTGTCTCTCGAAGATAACAGGGAATTTCCAAGGGAAGTCATTGGAACCAGTAAAGATGAAATAGAAAGTTACAAAAAATTAATGAATGTTATACTAAAACACAGGAATTTCTTAAATTCGAAAAATAAACTTGGCTTCAATAGGAAAAAATATGGTCTGAGATGGATACTGGAATCAGAGATTTCTGAAAAGATAATCTCCCCAATACTGAGAAAGTTCGAAGAAAGTAATGGAACTGGAAAAGAAAACAACATATACATCAGAGCGGAGGAGATCATAAGCAGTTTGAAGCTATGATTTTTTATAAAACGGTTCCCAGGTTGCTTATCATATCTTTCAGGATCTAAATTATCATCTATATATGAATATTAATGTAAAATAATCATGTGACACCCAATTTCAACGGTTGAAGTGTCTTAGGAAAAGAGATCAAAATATCATCATAGTTACCCGGTAAGGTTCTGAATAGGGATAGAGGACTTCATTTTTAAATGAACGGTTACGCAACTTAATCCCATTTTAACTATTAAATTAAAGTCAACGTGAATTTCATTCAAATCAAATATTGTATTGATTTGTATGTGATAGAAAGCATTTGTTCATAAAGATTTAAATAAGTATGAGAAATAGTAAGGTATGGCAACACTATATGGCCCACTAAGATATATGGCAGATGAATTTATGAAGAACGCTGGTGAAAGAAGTAAAGAGGTTCTAACATTCCTTTATCCACCTGTGAGGATGTATGAAGATAACGGGGAACTGGTCGTTGAGGCGGAAATGGCAGGTTTTCATAAAAAAGAGATAAAAGTCGTTGCAAATAAAATGTCAATAGAAATATCAGCGTCAAGAAAGGAAGAAGAGGGGCTAAATTTATACCTGGATCAGAGACCGTCCAAAGTTAGAAAAACCATAAGACTGCCAGTCGAGCTCGATACAGAGAAGCCACAAGTTGCTAAATACACGGACGGAGTGCTCACCATAAGGGCTACTATAAAGGGACGAAATCCGCTAAAAATTGAATAATCTCAAGTTAAATAAACAAACAAATATATATACTCTAAATTACATACACATGGCATGGACATCTCATCCATTTTGAGCAATCCGCTTGTAGAACTGTTTCTTATATTCGTTGATGGGTTGTTATTTGGACTTGGTATTAAGAAAGGTGTTTGGTCTGTTTTATTGATTGTAATTGCAGTTTTCCTTGCGGAATATATTAATTTCTCAGTAATCCCCAATGCCAGTATCAGCACGTTTTATAATGACGTACTCAGTCACATACATTACATAATAAGCAATATAGAGACAATAATACCATTACAAAATATAGGTGCAATCTCCATATCGTTGGTACTTTTCATAATCGGATTCATATTAGGTTATCTAAAAGGATAATTTTTCCTTATATGAAAATAAAAACCTTTAATAGTACTATTAAATTGTTTTATTGATAATATGCCACTATTTGGTAAAGGAAAGTCAAAAGGCTTGGAGAACTTAGGAGTAGATGATTTAGAAAATCTAATTTTAGAATCTAAAACTGAGATATCGCTGCTTGAGAAAGACATCGACAGAAAGCAAGAGAAATTTAATTCCTTAATGTCAGAGGGAAGTAAAACTAGTGGTTCCAAAAGAATACAAATAGCGCAAGAACTAGAAACCCTTGAAAGAAAAATTAAGGACAACGAAAGAAAGATAGTAGACCATACAAAGAATCTCGAACTGCTGGAAGAGGTTAAGGAATCAAAAAGCTCAAAATCACCTTCAAGCATAAACACCATTCTTTCCAATACCGACAGTTCTAAACTCAAATCCACAATCCTGAAAACAAAGACACAGGGAAAAGTAACACAGAATAAAAGAGATTCAATTTTGGATACAGTGAGGGATCTCCAAGTAGATGATGATGAAGATAAAGCTCCCCTGGGAAATAAATATCTAAACATGTTTAAAGAAATGGATAAAAACGATTCGTCTCTTGAGCCTTCAAAATCGAATTACGTTTCTAAGGAAAGTGAGAAGAAAAAAGAAAGCGAAAAAGGGGAAAATCAAACAGAGGAATGAAAATATTGGGCGATGACTACCTTCAAGTTAGTGGACTGAGGAAGATTGTTACAGAACAGATTAAAGAAGAGGAAGATTTTGAAAGATCAGGTAATAAGAAAGCAGCAATAGAGCAATGCAATAAAATTATAGCTAACATAGCATTGCTTAAGAAGCTGGATGGCAATGGAAGCAACTATGGAAGATTGACAGAAGTTTGGGGAAAGAAGCTGGTTGAATTGAAGAGCAGCACTTCGGGCCAGCATCGTCAGTCAGGCGTAAAGAATAAAGAACAGAACTCCAAGGGACTCATAGGGCAGATGGAATCGGAGTTCAGGAACAGGGTCCTGAACCTCATCGCAGAATCCAATGTTCAGTGGTCAGAAATTGGTGGCCTGGAAGAACAGAAGGATCTTATTAAGGAAGCAGTTTTTTTTGCTATGGCACAGCCAGATCAGGATGTAAAGGTTCCGAACTTAAGGAATATATTACTTTTTGGTCCTCCGGGAACAGGAAAAACTACCATAGCTAAGGCAATGAGTTCAAACATAAGGGCAACATTTTTCAACGTTCCCATTTCTGAATTACTTTCCAGATATGTTGGGGACTCAGAAAGAATAGTGTCTTCGCTATATGATATTGCAAGGGAAAAATCTCCATCCGTTGTTTTCCTTGACGAGATCGAATCCCTACTCAGGCAGAGGGGGGATGGAAATAAGAGTTCAGGAGCTGTTTTACAGCAATTCCTTTCTCAACTGGACGGATTTTCCACCGATCAGAATTTTGTCATGACAGTGGCAGCCACAAATGTGCCGTGGGAATTGGATCAAGCAATACTGTCAAGATTCGAGAAAAGGATATATATCGGACTCCCAGATCTTCCTACTAGAAAAAATATACTCGAGATTCACACTACAGGAAAGGGATATAGCGTGAACGTATCCCTTGGGGATATAGCATCCAGAACCGAAAACTTCTCAGGTAGGGATCTTTTCTACCTTTGCTCAGAATCAATTCGAAGTATGCTGAGAAGAGCAAATGACGAACTTATAAAAGGTAGTGATTCAGGAAATGTTGATATTAACAGGGTAAAATATAAGGTTACGCCAATCTCAAAACTGGATTTTGATGAGGCTTTAAGAAAAGTAAAACCAACGGTTAATGATGAAATGGATCGTAGATATATGAACTGGAAGGAATCATTCGGAAACAACTGATGATAAACATGAGTAAAAGTAAGGAAATTCAGAGATTTGAGGACAGATTGGCGTCCTATGGAGGAAACAGTTCCGACTCAATGGCAATCAGCGAGAAAATACTGGGATTATGGTCTAAATTCGGTGATAAGAAATATGTAGGGAAGAAGGGAAAAAAATTCATTGAAAATAGCTTGCAGGAGTTATACGTTGCAATCGGATCCTGTTCAGATAGGATGGACGAGTTAAGATCAGCAGTTAAAAGAAGACTTGAAAATGGAGAAAAGGAGTCCGAACCCCTAATAATACGTGCCAAGGACAATATGAACTCGGAAGAGGAAAAGAAAAGAGGCCTGGAAGAAAAATACAGGTTTCTTTCAATGCTGAAATCAATCGGAGATATAGCAGGAAATAAAGATTCTAAGCTAATGAAATCTTTCGATAAAATGCTTAAGAAAAATTCAAATCTTGATCAGTACAGGGAAACAATGAAAAATTCTATGAAAGATCACGAGCGAGTTATGAGCAGGATGGATGATGTTCAGACATATATGGAAGCAATGGTTGCAGATATTCCAGAGGCAAAATTAAAACTTAATGAAAACAGGCATGAAATTGACTCAATGGAAAGTAACACGGAGGAGGAAGGTCTTTCGGATACTGAGGTGCTGTGAAAATGTCCATACTTAATAGAAAGTCAAGAGAAGAGCTGGAAATTGAAACGCAGATGCATATAAAACTGCTTAAGAAGAAAGCGGAAGATTTTGCGAAAAAATGCGATGAAATGGCAGCAAAATACGAAGTGCAATCCAAAACTGCCAGAGAAATCGGAAATCAAAACCTGGAGCAGGTATTCAAGGATAAATCCAGGAATCTCAAGCTTCAGAGTTCTAAAATAAGATCGTTCATATTGATAGTTGACGACATTGGAATGATGAAGGATCAATCTTCACTGATGAACAGTTTTGCAGATACCATGAAGACTTATGTTAAGACCATTGGAAAGGGAAGTGCTAATGCACAATGGATGACCCAGATGGAATCTCAATTAGATCAGGCCATGAACGAGAGTGATAAGGTTGGAGACCTATTCGGAGGACTCCTGCAGGATGTTGGTCTGAATCTTAACAAGGAACTGGATATGGTATCTGGAAGCATGGACAAACAGGAAGGAAATGAAAATCAGAGAGATCCATTAGATAAAGTTCAGAATGACATGAAGAAAAAAATTACAAATAATAATGAAGAGGTAAAGTGATTATCCAAATAGAAACCCAACTCCTCCCTGCGCGTC
Source organism: Thermoplasmata archaeon (assembly GCA_021806345.1). The sequence goes on from JAJZXP010000405.1 coordinate 34,634, forward strand.
CTCTTCTTCCTGTTTGATTTTATTGTAAATTTCCTTTCCCTTTTTTTCGCTAGGCTCGGAAAGTTTTCCCACTATTTTTCCAACTCTCTCGAATATGTCTGAGCTTCCTTCAAGGATTACAATTATCTTTCCGTCTTCACCATATCCGCTACCGTCTTTCTTAGTTATACTCTGCCTGCTGAGTACATCATCTGTCTCCATCAGATTAATCTTATCTATCTGGCTCTTTTCAAATAAAAATATTCTGTACATAATGGGTTATTTCTAATTTTAATTTAATAATTATGAAAAACTTATGAGACTTTGCAATCTGCCCTCCAATATTATCTGTGATTATTTGAATCGAATAAGGGGGTTTGGAATAAACTCAATCTTTATCGCAAGTATTTTTAACACAGTCTTAATCCTTAGATATGGCAGTTGATGTTATTTGTGGAATGAAGGTGAAGGAAGACACACCATTCACGAGTCAGTTTCAGGGCAAGACTTTTTATTTTTGCTGTGAGTCTTGCAAGACAAAATTTGACAGTAACCCTCTCAAATATTCAAGGTAACTTATTTGCCCACTGATCCCGTTTGCGGAATGCACGTATCAAACAGATCTAAACTAACCTCAAATATTGATGGCGAAACATACTATTTTTGCTCGTCCAGTTGTAAAATACAATTTACTGAGCCAGAAAGAGAGCAGGAAATTTTGCGACGAAGGCTTATTGTTGCCTGGATCCTGGCGGTTCCCATACTTTTGATAAATTACCTACTGAATATAAGTTTCTTGGAAAAGGGAATTCTGATGCTTTTCCTTGCAATCCCCATACAATTTTATTCCGGGATAGGCTTTTATTCTGGAGCTAAAATGGCACTGCTAGAAAGGAGTGGCAATATGGATTTACTTGTTTCCATCGGAAGTACAGTTGCTTTCATCTTTTCAATAATTATAATCATTTTTCGTAACTATTTCACAGGTGAGCCATTATTCTTTGATGCTTCATCTATGATATTCACCCTTATACTTACAGGATCGTATATTGAAAGCAGAACAAAGTCTCTGGCAACCAGGTCTGCAGAATCATTAAAAAATCTGATTCCACAAACCGTTACGAGACTAACTTCAGGCAAAGAAGAGGTTATAGGATCAGGTGATGTTTTGATCGGAGACTTACTGTTGATTAAACCTGGAAACATTATTCCTGTTGATGGAATTATAGTCTCTGGAATCTCGGAAGTTGACAATTCTATTATAACTGGAGAACAGATTCCGTTGCAAATAGGTTCAGGAAACCACGTTAACTCAGGTTCAATAAATCTAAATGGTGTGTTAACAGTAAGGGCAGAAAAAATTGGAAAAGAAACCACAATAATGCAAATTCGCTCAATGATTCAAAGAGCATCCATGGGACATTTTAAGGTACAAAGAATGGCAGACCTCTTCTCGTCCATATTTATAAAAATAGTCTTTTTGGTGGCCACAGCGTCTTTTATATTTTGGTTTCTCTATCTTCATGCCATTTCCAGCGATTATTTCATTACTGTGCCTGTTTTGGCATTTGTTTCCGTGATAGTGATTGCGTGTCCGTGTGCTATAGGACTCGCTGCACCAATAACTCTCCTAATTTCATCAAGCATCGCATCAAAAAATGGAATTGTAATCAAAAACAGCAGTTGTCTGGAACGATTGTCAAAAACAGATACCATAATTTTCGATAAAACTGGAACACTGACAAGTGACCTTCCCAGCGTGACAAATTACGAAGACCTCTATCAAATTCAGAATTTTGACAACAGGTCAATAATATACTCAGTTGAATCTAAGTCGATTCATCCAATTGCAAGGGCAATCGTGAAATACATTGAAAATCAGAACGATCCGAAAATAGAAATTGAAAATTTTATGGAGTTGCCAGGGGTTGGGGTTGAAGCGGAATATAAGGGTCATAGAATTCAAGTTTCGAGAACAAGAGTTCAGTCGAAAACTTCTGTCTCGCTTTTCGTCGATGATATTGAATGTGCGAGGATATATTTAGAATATGAAGTGAGAAGTAGTGCCGTGATGGAAATCGAGGCTTTAAAAAAATTGAATAAAAATCTGGTCATATTGTCTGGTGATTCCGAATTGGAATCAAGGAGAATTGGAACCCTACTTGGCATTCAAAACATATTCTCAAATCTTAAACCAGATGAAAAGCAGGATATCATACAAAAATACCAGTCAGAAGGGCATTTCGTCGCATTCCTAGGTGACGGCATAAACGATTCACCATCCCTGGAAACTGCAGATGTGGGAATTGCAATGGGATCAGGTTCTGACATTGCAAGGGAAACTGGTGATATTCTGCTATTGAATAATGATCTCAGGTCCA
>JAJZXP010000453.1 GCA_021806345.1 Thermoplasmata archaeon
TTACTTCGCGAATTCAAATCAATGAAGAACAACCTTAAAGCATTAAAGGGAAATAGAGGCTTTAAGAAGATGCTGAAAAATCAGATTAGGAGCGGTAATTTCGGTCTTGATCAACTGGAAGATGTGGAATAAAATTAACTTCTTCTCTTTTTTCTTATTTGTTGTTTTGGCTTAAACATAGTATTATATCAACACATCGATGTTTTATCTATTGTACCGGTAAATGAGAAACACTCTTATTCTTTGTATATGAGAAATGAAATATTGCAAAATACTACTGTAAGTGTTATTTTTAGAGAAAATTTAAATATCTAGATTTGAATCATACCTAAGTGGTCACATGAATAAAACAGGACTAATTGCAATAATTGTTGTGGTCGTTGTTGTTGTGGCCGGATTAGGTGTTTATTTTGGTGTTTTTTACCACCCTGCTCCTGCCAAACTTAAATTGACTGTATGGGGCTCAGGTTCAGCCGGCGGGGAGAGCAATACATTTAATGCTACGCTGGCACAGTTTGAGAAGATGTATCCAAACGTGACGATTTCAGATTCACCAGCTATAAACGTGGCATCTACTACATTTTTAACTGCTGCTAAATCTGGCACCGCGCCGGATGTGTATAGAGACACGAGTGATAATGCTGGCGTTCTGTATTCATCAGGTCTAATAATGAATCTTAAGCCGCTTCTTAACACAACTTATATCAGCGGTTTCACTAGTGGAACGATCGCTGATTGGACACTCAACGGTGCTTTATATGGTATTCCGGTAAACACTAACGGTATTGGCCTATATATGAATCTTGCACTCCTACCGAAGTCTGCAAATGGAACACCCATACCTCCAGGTAACATATATCAAATGATTCAGGATGCGAAGAATGTTTCTGCAAAAGGTTCAAAGTATCTTGGTCTTCCATATGCAGTTGGTGCAGATTCTGGATACAGGTATCCTGCATTCTTGGCAATGTATAATGGAACATTATTCCAGCAGGTTAATAGCACAACCTACCTTCCAACTATGAATAGCACAGCCAATCTTAAGACAATGAATTTCCTCTGGAATTTAACTAAGAATGGAGTTGACAGTACTTCACTTTCTACTTCAAGTGGCGTTGCGCCCGAACAGTCTTATTTTGAATCCAACCACTCCGTATTTATGCTGGATGGTCCCTGGGACCAATCAAGCTATATAGCTAAGTTGGGCGTTAAAAATCTTGGTGTAGAGGCAATACCATACAATAACGCCACGCATGCTTGGCCTCGTCCAATTTGGGGGTCCGTCGGTTGGGTCATATCAACACCTGCGGCAAGTGGAATAACCTCTGCTCAACAGTGGATAGCGCTTAAATTTGTTGAATTTATGACGAATGAAAACGCACAGATACAGTACTTCAAAAATGCCGGAGATTTTCCTTCCTTAATCAGTGCTGGAAAGGCCATTAATTCAAATGCATCTCTAAGGGCATCTGATCCGCTTATAAGTGGTTGGCTTGAACAGGAGCAACACACACAGATTCAACCAAACTTTGTGCAAATGAACTATTATTGGAGCAATTTCCATGTTGGGGCTTCTAATTTATGGGCGAACAGCAGTAAACTCGGTTCTGATCCGGTCAACAAGGTTATGAATCAGATACAATCTGGTATAATAAGCTCTCTCACAGCAGCAGGATTACCGAGTGTTTCTGTAGCAGCAACCTTCAGTAGTAAATCTGCACAACCTAACTGGTCACAACAAACCTTTTTGGTTGCAGACAACTGGGTTCTTCCAAAGCTATATTAGAAACTGTGTGATCTAAGTTGGAAGTGTCTAAGAACGATGGGAACAAGCGAAAATGGAAATTAGGTAGGGATACCTTAAAAGGGTATATTTATCTGTTACCTGTTCTCATCGTTTTGATTTTTTTAAATTTTTATCCTTTTGCTTATACGGTCTATACATCATTTTTATCGTTCAGTTTAGCCCCTGGACATTTTTTAAATCCCCCGTTTGTTGGGCTTCAAATGTATAGGTATGTCTTCACACTGTTTCATTTCAAGACCGTATTTTTAAACACGGTCATATTTAGCGTAGGTAGTGTTGCGCTAATGGTTCCCATAGGCTTCGCTATAGCTCTTCTAATGAATCAAAGAGGAATAAAGGGTAAGAGAGCCTTCAGGACAGCTATTCTTTTTCCTTGGGCTTTTCCGGCGTTTATTACCATACTTATCTGGGCGGGAATGCTTGATTATAATTTTGGCATAATAGATGAGCTATTTCGTGTTATCGGCCTTAAGAGTGTTGATTGGCTTACAAATCCATCATTGGCTATGCTTTCTGCAATACTTGTAAATTTATGGCTTTCTTTTCCGTATTACACTTTTGTTTATACAGCGACAATTCAAAGTATCCCTTCAGAACTGAATGAAGCTGCTGAAATGGACGGTTACGGTCTCTTTGGACGCCTGAGAAGAGTCGTCATCCCGCTTGTAAGCCGCCAGATAGCGTTTATAACAATTTTTGGCTTTATTTTCACATGGAACAATTTTTATGTTATTTATTTGCTCACAGATGGTGGACCTGGTATATCTACGAGCACGTTAATGGTGTATTCTTATATTCAGGCATTCTCTGATGGCAATTATTCAATTGCAGCGGCTTATTCCATAATTTCTCTTCTTATACTCCTTGTTTTCGTAGTTATTGCTAACAAGTACACAAAAATGATGCAGGTCCTGTACTGAGGTGTAAAATATGGATGAAAATGTAAATACAAGGATTAAGATAGACGAAACAAAAAATGAATACGAATCAAAGAACAACTATTACAAAAGAATTAAATTGATAAAGAAAATAGTAACGTACGTTATTCTGACGATTATTTCTATTTATGCGGTATTCCCTATATATTATATGGTTATTCTTTCTTTTAGCCCAATCTCTTCACTTGGTACTATGAATCTTTCTGCTATAATCCCTAATCTATCTCATATGGTAACAAGCACATATGTTTCAATCGTAAAAAATTATCCCTTCTTTCTCTGGCTCCGTAATACTCTGTTTCTTACTGGCGTTTCGTCGTTAGCTGGTGTTGGGTTGTCTATCACATCTGGGATTGTCATGTCGCGATTCAATATATCTGGAAAGAAGGCGCTTCTATACATGCTTCTTATTTTAACTACTTTTCCGATGACGATCATGGTTATACCCTACTATTTCATGTTCGCAAAACTTCATCTTATAGATAATATCTTTGCTTTGTTAATACCATATTCTGCAGGTGCCGTAATATTCGCCACTTATCTGATAAAGAACTATGTTGATGCTATTCCGAGGGATTACGAAGAAGCAGCTCAACTCGATGGGTATTCCAGGACGCATGCTCTCTTCAAGGTTCTCATACCAAGCTCTTTCCCAGTCATCGTTTTCGCTTTCATACTGTCTTTCATGGGGCCGTACACAGATTATGCTCTTGCTGGGCAATTCCTTACTAGTGCGCATCTTTATACGATGGCGATCGGAATGTACTATGTTTCAACGGGGACGGTGTCGATGAACTATAATGTCTTTGCGGCGTTCGCTGTACTGATGGGTATTCCAATATTCATAATATTCTTCATATTCCAGAAGTACCTGGTATCGGGCTTCTCAATTGGAAAGTATAAATGAATAAAGGAAATTGCGATATATCATTCAAGCTCTTAGGGCTAATTAGATTTGATCGGTCTAATTTCAACAGAAAAAATCGTTCAATAAAACAATCTGCACCAATCCTTGGCGAATTACTCGTATTTTATACTTTGGAAATCTTCATATTTTTGCTCTTCTTTGACACAGACAAAAAATCTGAATTGTTCATCTGATTTGAGAATTTTTGGATCCCGTTAAAAAAACGTATTGGAGCAAGCATGAACGTGTAACGAAATTCGTTAATCATTTTGGTTCATTAATATAATTTTTCTTTGTAGCTAATTTTAATTCAATCATTTTAGCGTCTTCTAATCTCGCAGTCCTTCCGCCGACAGAGTATGACTTGTCCTTAATTTTAATGAAAAATGTATGTCTCATGCCCAGTATCCTTTTGGTCCCTGTTATTACCCCACTAAGTGTTTGCTCCCTTTTATCCATTATACACTTCATAACTGCATAGATTTTGGACCCATTTTTTTTGAGCTGATCAATTGCTTCACAGGCTAACCATGTCGTGGATAGAAGTATAGGTCTTTCTAAGTCAAAAGTAGTCTCCTGTTTCGAGGGAACCCAGATTGTATGGAAAAAGTAATAATTCGAGATATGAATTAATTCAGTGTCATCGAAATACAGTGCATATTTACGTTCTGAAGCAGCATCTCCTACATTAAGAATAGCGGAATTCCTATCAACTATCAAGACTTCAGATGCAGGTGAAGATCTAGTTCTGGATACTGATCCTTCCAGCTCAAGCAATTTTTCAATAGGGGTATCCGGAAACGTTACTATGGCAACTGTGACACCTCTGGCAATAGCTTTTTTAAGATGTTTGAATGACAGATTAAACGTGTCAGAAGTTGCAGAAAAAATTATTTCTGTTGAAGCAGAATCTATCATTTTTCTTATCCTGGAAGCTATCTGCCTCTCATCTTCTACCAACCAAACAAAAGGTGTCCGAGCATGATTCTTGTTTTTATTAGCTTCTACAAAATCTTCTATTTTTGTGCTTATATCTTTAAGCTCATCTATTTGCCTTTTTGAAGAAACAGATAATGGAAGTGCGCGATATATTCTTTTTTTTCCAGGGCTAACTTCAATGAATCCTTTCCGTTTGAGCGAATCGAATATATCATAAATCCTAGGTTGAGGAACTCCTGAAGCTCTCACAACTTGGGTAGAAGTCTGTTCTCCCTGCATAAGCAATGTGGAAAGAACTTTTATCTCGTACGGAGAAAGACCAAATTTTGATAATCCCTCAAAAAGATTCTCTGCGGACATAAATATGGATTCCTGTAAAGTATAAAAATGATCTAATTTAATAATCTATATTCGAGAAAACTCATCCCTTCGGTGTTTAAAATTTTCATATTAATGCCGATCAACTGCACATATTGAGACTAAATCTAATTCAAACAAAATATTTGCTCAGGAAGTTCATGAATTCAAGCCCTTTTTCAAAACTCAAATCATGCCAGATGTTTCCACATTTTAAGCGCATCATCTAAAACAAATTGAACGGATCGATCTAGACGAAATCTTTTATCGATCTAAGTCTATATACCTTAACAGAGTCTTGAATTGATACAATTATTGACTTGTTCGATTCACCGAGTGATTATAATCCTCACATGGTCCATTTATTCCTTAAACTTTATTTAATCAATTCCTGGCTAGTCTCATCGTACAATAATACTTTATCCGGTTCAAAATTTATCTTTACTTTACTACCTTCAGCTGTAAGCGTACCTGTAAACGTTTCGACTTTCTCAACACGGGCTCCAGTTTCTGGGAGCTTTATCGCGTAATGGGCTATCCTCCCGAGAATAGATGCAGAAATAATTTCCCCATCGATTCCTTCCGTCGAGAATTGAATATCATCAGGTCTTATGCCCACAATAACTTCCGTACCATCGTAAGCATGTAGGTCTGCTGAATACTTTATTGGTATACTTTTTTTTCCAATTTTCACTGTATCCATCTTTCCTGTTTGCACTATTGCTTTTAAGAAGTTGATCGGTGGATCGCCAAGAAAAGATGCTACAAAGGAATTCTTGGGTTTGTTAAATACCTCTTCTGGATTACCCACCTGAATAACCTTTCCCAAGTTGATGAGTGCTGTTCTATGGCCAAGGGTTAGTGCCTCAATTTGATCGTGAGTCACATATATGGTAGTTACGTTCAGTCTCTTCTGTAGTGATTTAAGCTCAATTCTCATTGAACCTCTCAGTTTTGCATCAAGGTTACTAAGGGGTTCATCCATTAAGAATAATTTTGGTCTCCTTATAATTGCACGACCTAACGCAACTCTTTGTCTCTGTCCTCCAGAAATTTCACCAGGTTTTCGGTCAAGTAAATCAGAAATTTGAAGAAGTTTAGCTACTTCTTCTACCTGTTGATCCATGTCCTTTCTAGATACTTTATGGGCTTTCAGTGGAAATTCCAAATTTTGTCTAACGGATAAATAGGGATAAAGGGCGTAGTTTTGAAAAACCATTGCTATGTCTCTGTCCTTTGGTGGATAATTGGTTATGTTTACATTATCAACAATCACCTTCCCGCTTATCGGTTCCTCAAGACCGGCAATAACTCTGAGAAGCGTGCTTTTACCACTTCCACTTGGCCCCAAAATCACAAAAAATTCGCCATCATCAATTTCAAGACTAACGTCGTCAAGAGCCTTTACCTTGCCCTTGAAAATTACACTAATATGACTGACAGTTACCGATGCCATTATACACTATTCCTCCGTATAAAATAAAATTTTTTATTGCTACCACGAATAGTAGTGTCTTTATAACATAATTTCAATTTTATTTCCATCAACACTTTGAACTACTCCATTAATTATGAACTTTTCAATATTTCCTTCGATAACAAAGAGTAATTTATTCACTTTTTCTTCGTTGCCAGTCTTCTCTACATAAAGATTTATGGTACGGTTGTCCCATGTGCCGTTGATCACGTATAGTTGGTATAACGGATTTAACTTCCCATTATCTAAATAACATTCTCCATGCAGCTTAGATCCAGGAAAAATGTGAAACTCTATGCCATTTTCTCCTTTCATTGGAATTACCGAGCCTTCCCTAACATAAACTGGTACCGTCTCTTGCCTTACTTCTATCTCGACGAGGCCCTCTTCTATATTACCGTTCCAGAAGTTTATCCACTTCCCTTTAGGGAGTCTCATATCTTTGTGTTTTTGGCCTGGTTCAAGGATGGGGCAAACAAGAATATCATTGCCCAGCAGGAATTTTTCATCGTCGTCGGCAGTCTTTGGATCCCCAAACCAGAATAGAGGTCTGATAAGAGGGAATCCGTTAATTGTTGAAATATATGATAAGGTATAGATGTAAGGAAGAATGCGGTATCTCAACTTTAAGAATTTTCTGATAATGTCAAGGTTCCTTTTTCCGAAAAGCCATGGTTCTCGCATTCTCGTGCCTTTGGCGGAGTGTACCCGGAATAGAGGAAGGAATGTACCCATCTGGAACCATCTTAAGAACAACTCGTTTGAAGGAGAATCTGAGAAACCTCCGATATCGACACCAGTAAACGATACACCAGAAAGTCCAAGATTAATTATCGTGGATATGGTTTGCTTAAGTTCTGCCCATGTGCCTTCTGTATCACCTGTCCAGCTCCATGCATATCGCTGAATTCCGGCCCACCCAGCACGTGAAATTATGAAAGGTCTTTCATCTGGATTTAGGGAAAGAAACCCATCGTAACCTGCAAGTGCCATAAAGTTTGCATATAAGTTATGAACGGCCTTGTGTTTTCCTACAGAATGGTTAGAATGTTCCGGAAGAGTATTATCTCCGTGTATTGTGAATGTAGCTGGTTCATTCATATCATGCCAGAATCCAGAAACTCCCTTGTCTAAGAAGAACTTGTATTTTTTCCCCCACCATGATCGCGCTTCTGGTAGAAGGAAGTCAGGAAATGCAGAGAGGCCAGGCCAAACAGGGGCTTGCACAATTTCACCACTGTCGTAATTGACAAAATACCCAAATTTTTCTCCCTCTCGAAATATCTCAAAGGAATCGTCAACTTTTACCCCAGGGTCAATTATGGCGACGGTTCTTATATCATGTTCAGAGAGTTGTTGATTCATGAGTTTTAAGTCTGGAAATTTTGTCTTATCAACAGTAAAAACTCTAAAACCGTCCATATAATCTATATCCAGGTGAATCACAGATATGGGAAGATCATTCTTGACGAACTCATTCGCAACCGCCAGAACTTCTTCCTGTGTTTTATAACTGTATCGTGACTGATGATACCCAAGAGACCAGTATGGTGGAAGCACGGGTTTTCCAACAATAGAGGTGTATCTTTTGATCAATTCTTCTATCGGGCCGAAAGATATGTAATATTCTAGGCCGCCACCAGAAAAATCCAGAATCGTTTTGTTATCTTCCTCAAAACAAATGTCAGCAATGCATTTATAAGGATTATTAAAGAAAATAAAATATCCTTTGTTTATATTAAGGTGATAGAAAACTGGAATATTTAGGTATAAAGGATCGCTTCCAGGTCCATATTTCCCATTCGCATCGTGATTCCAAAAAGTTATTTTGTTCCCTTTCAAGTTCATCGGGAATGCTCTCTCTCCAGTTCCAAATATATTTTCGCTTTCCGTTAAAATCGAGATTAACCTTGCTTCTTCTCCCCTGATTTCTGGTGGGTAGTCTTCTCTTTTGGATCCTGTAGAATCGTCTGCAAACTTTATAGTGCCGTCATCGCCTAAAGTAATAACCAGTTCCCCAATTCTCACTGAGCCAGGGGTATCCTCGTCTTCTTTAATTCCACCCGTATAAGGCATAAGGTTTAAAGACAAGAAAGTGTTAACTTCGCACTTTTTCCAGGTAAATTTCAATATTGGGCCATCAAATATATCAATTTCCAATCTCAGGTTTTCATATATCACTTCAATCGAATGGTCTTTGATTTTTCTTGATATCAACTTTCCTGGAACTTGCTTGCTCATCTCAACTTGCTCAGCACCTAGTTTGTCTGTTA
>JAJZXP010000336.1 GCA_021806345.1 Thermoplasmata archaeon
TGAAGTTGCGGTATGACCAAATGCCGTATAACTATTGTTATACAGCATACTACAAGAAAGTGTTTGTCGGGAATATTGCTTAGAATAGAGACGATAGAATTGACAATGCATTACTCTGCACAGGCCTACCGCACAATTCGCCCGATATGAGTAAATTGTAGAATTGCATTCCAAACTCTGTTGTTGAGATGGGTTTAAATATAAGTTCCGAATAATTAGTAACATGGGACTTACCTACCCTGAGATCCTTTCGTTGCATTTTGGAAAAAATGAGTTTACTTCCAAAGAAGTCGGTGATCTCCTGCACTACGAACGGAGTGCTAAATTACTCTCTGATTTAAAATTTAAAGGTGTTCTTGAAAGGACTGGTAGAGGCAGATATAGGTGTCTTTCACCTCCAGAACGTCCTGATATAAGAAGTATCGAGTGGAATAGAGTAACAAATATAATCAACAGGTCTCCGTTGGAAATGGCGTGGGACTGGTCTTCAGCAGTTGAAAGATGGACCAATGGCAGGTATCATGTTGGACCGAATCCTTTCCATAGAATTTTTTATATATCCGTCTTCAGGAAAGATGTTGAAAAGTGGAAAGATTATTTAAAATCTCACGAAGTTGCCACATCAGGTAAAAAGAAGGTGGGTGCTTCCGTGGAACTCATTCCCAGGAAAGACGTTAAGTTTGTCCATCTGAATGATGAGAAAGTCATACCCAGGGAAGACACATTGAAAATTATCAAAAAACATCGCGGTATTTTCGGAGAGGCGGATAAACTCATTGAGCGTTGATCAGGATATAAGGGAAAAGAAATCGTTCGAATTACTTGATGATTTCCCATGGGATTCTGGTGCAACAATAATAGGTGGATATGCAATTTCCGGTTATGGCAGCCTAAGATACTCTGATGATCTTGATATACTTGTACCACAAAGATCAAATAAATTGTTACTTAACTGGTTGCTTGGCAAAGGGTATAGCATTTCAAAGCAAGCAAATCCGAATCCACAAAATTATGATGGAAATTATCACAGGTTATTGAATGGAGAAGTTACAATTGATCTTTTGGCAGGATATGTGAGAGACAGGGATGCAAAAATAGACATCCCTGAAGATTGGATATCTCAAAACCCATCATGGAAAAAGATAACGGGTTTCGCATCAGTAATTAAAAGGAGTGTTCCCATTGTAAGACTGGAATCTCTCTGGGCATTGAAGTTACAGGCAGGTAGGGACCAGGACATAACAGATCTCTACTCCATTCATCACTTAAAATTTGAAAAGGGGGAAGTGATAGGTTTATTCAAATCGGTGATGAAAGAGAGTTTGAAAGTTAAACTTCGTAAGACCAGTCAAAAGGCAAAAAGCACCAAGATATACGGGGATGCAAGGTCAAAACTCGCCTTAAAGGATACGGACAAAATCCGTAAAAGTTGGTTAGAATTCAGTGAAACAGTGGATGATATAGCCTCCCGGAGCTGTACCTAATTTCTGGTAATTTTTATTAAATTCGAATGTTGTATTTTTTGTTATACGGCATGTTATTCAGTTACATTGCTCAAATTAATTGTTTCAAATCCTGTTTGTTCATGTTATTGTATAGAAACCTTATAATAAACTAGGGTATGACGATTTGTTGCATATGGAATCCAAAAAGAAGAAATTGGAGAGAAATATTGAGTTTTTTACAAAGGAAGACCCAATTGGTAAAATAGTCTATGAGAGACTTGAAAAACTTTAATTTTTATTTTTTTATGACTTTCGAGGCTAAAGATATTTTAAGCTCTGTTCAGCATTCTTTTCGGATTCGGAAGGGTGGCACCAGACTTCGTAGCTTAATAGAGTTCAGCTTAAGCTGTTCATGATTTAGTGTTGTTTTGTGAAACAAGTAAGTGAATGAACGACTTAAGCTCAATTTGATCTCTACTTTGATCTTCACCCATATAGATAAGGACGCCTTTCTTTATTCCAAATTTTTTGATAAAATACCTGAGGCCGGCAAAATATTCATCCCTGACCACCTTACTGGATTTTACTTCAACAGGTGTCATTTCTCTACCATCGAACAGGATACAATCAACTTCCTTGTTCCCCTCTCTCCAGTATCTGGTAGCACCGAGGGTGGTGATGGCCTTCGTTTCGACAATCTTTCCATATTCTATTGACGGAAAATCTGCAAGTGAGAGTGATATGTCGTATGGATATACCTTTCTGAGCTTTCTGGATTCGGAAAGCATGGAGGGCCTGTAGTTCTTCAGGATTCTTATCAACTTTGAGTATTCAAGAATACCTATATGCCGGTCAATTTCAGCCTTTCTTTTTCCAAAATTCTGACTTATCTTGTCCACGTTCAATATGATGCCGGGTTCCGAGAGAAAGTAGTCCAATAAGGAGAGGATCAATTGAATATCCACTTTTTCGAATTCTTCTGCTATATCCAGGGCAACAATCTTTGCAGTAACCGTTTCCCTGATGTATTCGCTTATGTTCCGCTGGCTCGACACATTAACAAGTTCAGGAAAAGGTTTTCGCATATATTCGTCCAACAAGTTCTTTAAATCAGGTATGATGAGCTGAACCTTATTGCTTGAACCACCGGACTTTATTGAATAATATTCCATAATTGAGAGAACAGGTATTTCCAGCGTAAAGTAGCGTCCAGCAAGATCATTGGCCGCATCTTTCTCCAGCTGCAGAGAAGCGGATCCAGTTACCACGAGCTTCAGGTGCGGAAAAAGATCATATAGAATCTTTATTTCAGAAGACCAGTTCTTGTGCTTCTGAATTTCATCAAGGAATACAGTCACCTTCTCATGCTTCCAGTCAACTTTGGTCAGGGACTGGTAGGTGTTAAGAACCTCTGTAATTTCCCCAAGTGAAAAATCGTAGGAAAAATAGACAAAACTTTCTGGCTTATCTGCTTGCAATAACTCGTCTATAACCTGATAAATTAGCGTTGACTTTCCAACTCGTCTCAGGCCGGAAACAATTACAACTCCTTGCGGTTGGATAACCAGCTGTCGAAGGTCATTGTATTGATCCCTTCTGAATTCCTTCTTAAGACCTGGATCAACTTTGCCTGTAAGCCACCACTGGTTCAAGAGCAATAAAGCCTCCTTCATTTGCATATTGTATAATATTGGGACCGAATATTTAATGTATTCGTACACAATGGGTACCTATTCGAGAAAGGAAAAAAATAACGAAGAAAAGGCTTGGATTCATGGAGCGTCTCATTTATTCAGGTGTCAAGGATGGCTCAGTGGGGCCTTAGTCTCCCGCCTGTTCATTTCATATTTTGTCAGTGTTTTCCACGATCTCTGTAGCTATATGCAACGCAATTGGTAATAAACATGCCTCGACTAATATTCTACTATCTTAAAACACCAGAATCCGACAGGCGGTTAAACGAATTAATATCTTGAATTCATACAGGATTAAACTTACCCGAGAAATTGGTGAACCTTCTTGATATTTTCTTTACCTGGGCATTGACGATGGTCATAAATCGTTTTTAAAATAATGTAATATAATATACATAGATGGCTTCTTTTTATGACAACTATTCTGTTGTCAGTTAAAACGCCTATACTATACATATTAAGTAGCGTGTATACTGCAATACTAACTATCAAATAGCTATGCAAGAAGATACATACCATGAAGGTAAAAATTTACTCACCCACATCAGATGAGAAAGTTATAAGTTGAATAAAAAAATATTAGGGTAGCAAGAATACATCGAACCGGTTACTTATTACCTAAACTCCCACTAATTTAACCCTCAGGTATCATGTCCTTGAACAGGTCAACAATCTTTTCAACAATCCTCTCCATCTTTGACAGTTCAAAGAAGATCTAATTCGCGGACATCTTTCCCAGTAAGTTGTGCTCCTTCAGCACTTGCAGAATTTAGACAATTCCGAATATCCTCTTTTTTTCACTTCCCTTTGACTGTCAATCCGATTTTGATAGTTTTCTGGACGAAAAACTGGATCAGAATGTGATAATTACTATTATTTTGCCTCTTTTCTCTGGGTTTTCTTATACTTTTTTCGTATTTTTAGATAGCTACCGCTATCTTGCCCCTCTTTTTCATTGTGAGAAGGGATGCATTTCCGATGCGATCAGTGTGCCCGAGACGATGGCCTCAAGAGTTTTCTTCTTAATTCTAGCATAGGTTGATTCATTGAGATCCAAGTAGGGTAAAAGGCGTGGTTCAATATTTCCTATAGCTTTCACAAGAAGGTCAATATATGATGTTTTTCCACAACTGTCCAATAGATTCCTAAGACGTACGTAGTCTATGCTGGAATAGAAGACCAGGCCTGTTATATCTAGACGATCTTTTTGCCCCTTTATTGAGCTCTTCCTTTCGTCGAAGGCTCCAATTTTCAAAATCAAAAGTTCTTCAATTCTTGGTACTGTGATGTTCTCTATTATTACACTGTTATTTATCAAATCCTGAGGGGGTATAGATAACCTGGAGTAGAATGGAGTATAAACATCAATGTCAAATTTTTGAAATTTGATCTCATAATTTCTTAGAGAAGGGTTCTTTCGCATCTCAAAGTCAGTAGATAGGGACCTGAACTGGTCGTAATCCACTACCATGTCAATATCTCTTGACTTTTGTAACTTTGTATACATATAGATGGCCCAGCCCCCTATAAGGGTAAACTTGTACTTCTTCGAAAGAAGCAAAAGCTCTTTCCATGATTCATTCGTGATGTCGCTATTCCAGAATTCCATCTTTCATCTCCATAATCTTTCTTTCCAGCAAGGCAATATACTCTTTGCTATACCAGGATGGAATGTTCCAAAGGTCTACATATAGTTGGGGGACACTCACCATATTTATCCCCTTTGAGTAACGCTTTGAATTTTCCAGAAGCAGTGTATTAGTCTTAAGAACATACAGATTACCTGGAAGATTGTTAGAGGGGAATCTCTCCTTTACCTCTGCTAGAATATCCTCAGGAACATAAGTCCACACTTCGCTGTAATCCGCAGGAACCTCATTGAACAGGTAGTTAAAGGCGGTGTATGCACTGAGAATTGATCCATCAGGTAAACTCCGCTCAATTTCACGGACCGATCCACCTACCCTAGTAGAATAAATCAAGTCACGCTGCAAATTTCTGAGTGAAGCCCATAGCATTAAAACTTTCTTAAAGGACGTTACAGAATAGCTTCTACCGGTCTTGGACACGGCGCCCATCCGATCTAACTTGGTGACGGTCTTGTTTACTAAACCAATAGACACTCGTAACAATTGTGAAATTCGCTTCTGTTCAATAGCATTATTTCCGTACAGAACCTCACAAAGTATCTCTCTGATTACGGCATCTTCCTTAAACACTTGCTTTCACTTTATTCGTATCAATGTATTTATATGTTTCACTGTTTAGTGAATCTCGTTATATTGAAAATCCATCACGTATGCTTAGCTTGACTGAAACAAGTGTTTAACAACCACTTCCATAGCGGGATATACTTGATTACTTTTCCCTCCAAAATTTCTTCGTCTTCGTAATCCCAGGTGATTACAGTCAAGGCTGTGCATTTTAAATCCTTTGATGCTAAGACCAGGCTATATGTTTCCCTTTCGTTGATATCCATCCTGCTGGAAACGTGAGAAACCTGTATGAGCTCAACTATCTCACTACCTTTTTTCAGAATAAAGTCGACCTCTCTCCCACGATGATCCTTCCAATAATACATCTCCAGATTCAGTGCGAAATATATGTTCCTGCGCATTAGTTCCACGAATACGAGATTCTCCATCTGTCTTCCGCGGTCTGGACTTACCCTGAACGCGATACTATCAGCTATTCCAGTGTCAACAACATAGACTTTTCTTGGTGCTATGAACTGCTCCTTGAGCTTGAAGGAAAAGCGTTGTAGAAGGAAAAACATGTAGGCCTCTTCCAGGTAGCCCACGTATTTTGCAACCGTATGTCCATTCTTTACGCCCACATAACCTGCCAGTTTTTCAAAAGATATTTCCTTGCATAGATTTGAAGACAGGTACAGTGAAAGACTTCTGATAGCCTCCATATTGCGAATCTTGTGTTGCAGAATAATGTCATTTTCCACTATGTCTCTATATATGCCCTGTAATATTCTGGTACCGAATTTCTGAACTTCCGGGAAACCACCCTTGACAAGGAAATCATTTAGTAACCTTTTTATATCTGCCTTTTTGTCGGTTGAATATTCCCAATTTTGGTCCAGTTCTACTCCGTTGGTTTTCAGGAATTCCCGAAAACTAAATGGAAAAAGAACAACATCTGAATGTCTTCCAGTTATGAATGTGGATAAATTACCTCTCAGAAGACCTGAGTTGCTTCCCGTAATAATGATCCTCTTTGAAGTTCTGAGCCTGGCTACAAATCTCTCCCACCCCTGCACTCTTTGAATTTCGTCAAACACAAAGTAATCGACTTCTGAATACAGTTCAGAAAATGCTTGAAATACCCTGGACAATTCGTCTGAACGCATCGTCGCTAATCTCTCGTCGAAGAAATTTATGTATCCAAACTTTTTGTCTTTCAATAGCAACCAAGTGAAAACGGATTTTCCAGATCTTCTCACTCCAAGAATGACGAGTAGGTTAGGATGTGTTAATAAGGATCTTAAATCGTCAGTATCAATTTCTCTTTCTATTATCTTCTCCTGTTGAAACAACTCTTCCATTAGTTGACGCTGCGAAACTATCACCGATTTTAATTCCTCGACATTCATCTACATCTCAATCGCAAGCTTTTACAAAATCCTTGTCATTTCATCAAATAAAACTACAACCTTGCCGTGAAACCCGTTGGTTTGAAACTACCGGCAAATGATCCTGATTTAGGAAAGCTAATGACTGGTATCAAAAAACCCTGTTTTTTGCTGAGTCTATACCAGAATTCATCTTTCATCTCCATAATCGATCATGTTACCTCATCTACGGAACTCGACTCCGTGTTGTGCTCTTTTGCCACTTTGGCAAGTTTTAGGTCTTCGGTCAACAATACTCTGTTCTCTCTTTGTGCTAAATAGAAAAACGATGCATCATAGAAACTGAGGCCCGTCTCAAGGCTTATCTTAAGAATCCTAGACAGTTCATGACTGAACAATGCTGCTTTTTGTAGTGAACCGATAACAACTTCCATCTCCGTCCCAATTTCTAAGAGCTTGGGTTCAGATGACTTCACCAATACTTCATCTTTTCTCTTTCTCAGGGCATTTCCAACTTCAAAAAAAGTCAACTCACTAATGAGGGAGTTTGTCAGTATCTCAAGTTTTACTCCTGACTTTATGAAGAATAACTTGAAAAGGGAACTTGAATCCAGCACGTATCTATTCAACAGATCACCTTTGATCTCTGCTCTCTCTAATCAGTCTAATATAATCCTGAGGGTTCTCGTCAGCCAACATTTCCTCCAGTTTATGCAGACTTTCTCTTAGAGCCTGGTTTTTTCTTCTAGCGACCTCTTTGATAAGCGCCTCACGTACTGTTTCCGAAATGTTGACGCCTAGTTCCTTGACATCATTCAGGAGTTTATCATCAATACGAACGCCAATGTTATGTGTCATAATTATGTATAACAACTTATATATTAACATTTACGTATAAACAACCGCATTTATCAACCAACCAGACTCATATTCCTGCCTCCGTACTCACCACAGCTGAATCCAGTTGAGCCAATCTGGAAATCCATAAAAAGAGCAATTTCAAGGACCTTTGTGAAAGACCAGAATATGATGGTTGAGACAGTCTAAACGAATTTCATTGAACTTTTTAAGAGCACATCCTTCTGCAAAAACTGGGTTGAGACATTTGCTAACTAATAGTCTAATCAGTTATGGCAAACACTATAAATAACGCTGCTTTGTTCAATCAACCGAAAACAGCTTCCATCTCTGTCACGATTTCCAGGAGCTTGAATTCGGATGATTTCATCGATACGTTATCCCCCCCTTTCTCAGGGCATTTCCCACTTCAAAGAAGGTCAACTCACAAACAATAGAATTTACCTGTATCTCGGGTTTTATAGCTGGGGAACCTGTTCCGAAAGGAGCCCCGCGAATGAATCAGGGGGGATGTCAGATCATTTGTTCCCGCTACCGACATGTCGTTTTACCAGTCGCAGGATCTGCGAAGCTGGCTCAGCATATTCTTTTGCCTTTTCAATGAAGAACTCGTTGCTGAAGGACGACTCATATGAGTATCCGCTTGCTGATCTAAGATCCAGGAGTGAATGAAATGTCGAAAATATCAATTCGCTGTTTTCCTTAATCTTAGCGTCGTTAAAATTGTCAGAAGATACCAGTTTCACTACAGCAGCAAGTATATTGTGTGTCTTGGGAAAATCTATGCCGTGGTAAAACAAAAGTGCCTTAACACTCAATTCCACTCCCATTTCAAGTGAATACAATATCTTTGGACCGGCATTGATCTCGTTTAACTTTTCCGCAGATTGTAACCACTCTTCAGCATCTGCAAGTGCTCTTTTGGCCAGGTGCGTGTTTACCATGTCAAAACCTCTCCATTTTCTGTATATTTTCTCTTGTGGGGCAGCAAAAGATACTTGTCAATAAACTCAGACGCAGCGGAATAGCG
>JAJZXP010000449.1 GCA_021806345.1 Thermoplasmata archaeon
ACATGACATATGAATCTGTATTGCGCATTATTATTCCGTCATATTCAGGGAAGAGATAGTCATTAACGGCAGAAAATGCAGGGCTGAGAGATGAGGATGCATTCAATTTTGAAATTGCCTGATATGATGGCCCTGCTATTATATAAGGAGATGAAGAGGTTCCATGACCGCTATATGCAATCTGGGAAATCTGTGAATTATCGGTGATATAAATTGGGGTGTAAAGGCCCATTGAATAATTTCTGGACAGGGAAATAGGTGCTATGTTCAAGTGAAAACCATTTTTTAGAGATTGATCTACAATTGAAAAGTTGTCATAATAACTCAGCATAAAGTTGAAAGAATATGTTCCTGGCATAAGTGAGATGCTGAAAACACCGCCTGCAGATAAAGGCGCCACCTGAGAATCCGATGCGACAAAATTCTTTCCATTACTCACCATAAGGAAGGAAGAATCTGGATAAACGGATCCGGATACCGAGGCGAATCCTGATGAGCCACTTATGTTCCACAATCCTGTTATAAATGATGGCCCGGTATCCATGAATTCTTTCGCACCGATGAAATAGGCAGAAATACCGGATGAGGTTTCTCCCGTTGCAGATCCTGAATCATATGCTGAGGGAACCGGAGCAAGATTTCCAGAACTGGTTTTATACATTAGAGTAAGGGAAGAATTCATGTTTGTAAAATCTGCAGTTGAACCGCCTCCCGGACCACCAAAATCTAATTCTGCGTCAAGCGGGATCGCCCCATTATCAGAAAGTCTGTTACCACTGACCTCAAAGTGTGCAGCTTCAGTTGCTGCAGTACTTCCTCCATTTGTGGAATTAAATATCACCCTATCATAAGAGCCAGTTTTTACCAGCGTTGATCCTTCTGGTGTGATACCGTTGATGCTGTAATTCAAGAAAACAGCGTTGTCATTGTTCACATTTGCAGTATTCAGTATAAGAGACAATGAGAAATTCGAGTCCACATTGAAGGTCGGGCCGACTTTGTAGTAATATAACCCAGGTACTACGGTTCCAGTGTAGTTGCTGAATTCACCTCCTGTTATTACTGCGGTGGATGAGCTGAAGTTCCAGATGTTGTCAACCAGAGTGAGCTGGTGAGTCCTCGTTGAATAAAATGCGACATTCTGTATCCAGTACTGATAACCTGCCACACCAAATAATGTAACGCCAGTCAGGACAGAATTCATCTGGATAGAGAATGTGTACGGAGAATCGCTTCCCATATAGAATTCAGAGACATTGTTGATATTGACGGTTCCATCAAAACAGGTTGTATTATACGTAAAAGGTGTGATTGAACCCGATACATTTCTTAAACCATAGGATGCAAGACCCATAGGAGCAGGCGCTGATTGATATGAAGGGCCATATGATGCCGTAAAATTCGATGGTATATCAAAATTTGGCAGCAGCCTCGCTATTGTGGGAATGCTTTTGTTTGTTATCTTTGACGTTGTATAATTTAACATGGAATCCCAGGTTATTCCATGTGTTAATGAATCGCCCGAAACATTCAAAGATGGCGCTTTAAGGATCAGCGAACTGTTGTTCACGGGACCCTCAGAAACAACCGTGTTATTCTGGGGGATACTTTTACATTGAAATGACGCACCTGCTTGAGCGGGAGATTGAACCTGTGTTCCAAATGAAAAGGATGTGGTCAGCATGATTATTGATAGAAGCAATGCAAGAATTATTGTCTTTGACGCTTGCATGAATCAACATCAAATACTTGTTATTAAAATGTGGCTGCTTTTCTAAATCTTACATTGACATTGACATATAATCTCTTTACATTTCGCACGCAGATAATTCCCAGAAATTTTAACCCCATTGCAGATAGAGATTACATCAAAAGAGAGAAACCTTTAACCACAAGCTTTCCCCTGGAAGACAGTAATCTGACATTATCCTGTCTGCCCGCATCTATGGCCCTATATATTTCATGTGGTAAATAGATAGAAACTCCATCTCTTTCAAGATGGAACATTTCTGCATCTTTCTCAAGAATCTCAGTAACAACAAGTTTCGTGATCATCTGACATGAATCGTCATTACACGGGCCTTTCTTAAAATCTAAATTCAGGCATACATCTTTTCCTGATATTCTTTGCAAAGCAGAGTTCTCAATTAGGATGGATCCTTTGCCAATCTTAAACAGCATATTTTTTTCCATATCATTTAAGCTCCGCCAGGCAGATCATTCTTCATTATCTTAGTTTCCTTATTAAATAAGGTAATCCTGTTTACAGATCTTGTGATTTTCGATCTCAAGCGCAGCGAATTCAGCACAACAGAAGTCGAGCTGAGGCCCATGGCAAGAGCTGCAAGAATTGGCAGAATTGAGAATATTGAGAGACCAAATACTGGAACCAGGAGACCTGCTGCGATCGGAATCAGTACAGAATTATATCCAATAGCCCAACCTATATTCTGCCTGATCTTTGATATGGTGTTTTTGCCCAGAATGATAGAATAGGCCACCATGGTGAGATCGTCATTCAGCAGAATTATGTCACCGCTTTCTCTTGCTATATCGAGACCGGATCCCATTGCTATGCCTGTATCGGCGGTTTCCATAGCAGCACTGTCATTTATGCCATCACCAACAAACACAACGTATTCTCCGGATTCCTGGTATTTTGCTACGATTTGTGCCTTGTCTTCCGGCATCAGACCTGAATGTATATCAGTTATACCAAGCATAAGACCGATTTTTCTTGCTTCAGAATCCATATCTCCCGTTATCATAGCAGTTTTGATCCCCATTTCTTTCAGTATGGAAATGGCATCATTAGCAGTATCCCTAACCTTGTAAACGAGAGATATCTGACCCGCTATCTTACCGCCTATTTCAATTGAAACAATTGACGATGATGCCCCGGAGGATCTGCTGATCCTTACATCTAGATCTGCGACCTTTCCTGAAATACCCACTCCGGGGGTTTCCGCGATATCAGTCGCATCGGGGATTTCAAGGTTAAGTTTCTGGGAATATTTGAAAATGGCCTTCGCGATCGGATGGTTTGACATCTTCTCAACTGCGGCTACCTTGGATATCATTTCTTCCAGAACAAACCCGGGTTCAGTTTTTACTTCGACTATCTGAGGATCGGCAATGGTAAGGGTTCCCGTTTTGTCGAAAAGAACAATAGTTGTCTTTGATAAACGCTCAAGAGAACCGGGGTTCTTTAATAATATACCGTTCTGTGATGATGCACTTGAGGATATAAGAAGTGTAATTGGTGCAGCAAGGCCTATTGCACATGGGCATGCTATGACAACAACAGATACAAAGGCAAGAACAGCATACTGAAGCCCAAGAATATGTCCTGTCAGTGTCAGAAAAAAGTACCAGAATGCCCCTGCAGATATTGCAGCAGTTATAACAACTGGAATGAAAAGGGCCGAAAAAGTGTCTGCTACCCTCTGTATCTTGACCCTGCCCATGGTAGCATTCTGTATAAGCCTGTAAACATGATTGATTGTGCTGTCCTTTCCAATTTTTTCCACTATGACATAAAGGGAACCATTCAGGTTAAGAGTACCAGCAGTGACCGAATTTCCCGCTACTTTCAGAACTGGATTTTGTTCACCCGTTATGATCGATTGATCTACCTCACTAGAACCTTTTGATACATTTCCATCGGCCGGTATAACATCACCTGGTTTACAGAGCAGCATATCACCAGTATGGATCTCGTCAATTCTTCTTTCTGAAACGGCACCATCGGACGAAACATAGTGGACATATTCCGGGATAATTTCCTTCAACTTTGAAGCGGCTGAATTCGCCTTCTCCTTTGTGAGCGTTTCAATATAGGTTCCCGTGAGGATAAGAGTAATAATGAACACAGACGCGTCGAAATAAACACTGGATCCAGGTATCGCTTTTGGGAAAAGTGTTATGAACAGAGAGAAAACAAATGCCGTGCCCGTCCCAAGTGCGATAAGCAGATCCATATTTCCCATTCTGGACCTGATTGTATGGTATGCTCCCTCAAAGAAACCGGAGCCAGAATAGAATATTACTGGTATAGCAAGGATTAGTTCCACATAGTCTTTAAACGGCAGAGATGGAAAGAAGTATTGTATCAGCATGATCGGGATGGAAAGAGACCAGGCGATCGCAAGTTTTGTTTTCAGTGTTTTCACACCAAGTGACGGACTTGTGAATTTTTCCATGCAGCCCTTCGAACAGAAATAGTATTTTTCGCCATCCTTGGTGATGAAAAGGTCTGATGTCTCCGGTACAAACATACCGCAGACTGGATCGGTTGGCATAAATTCTGCCTTATCTTGAATGTTTCAATGGGTTTTTATCAAAAGTTTCCTTGCAGCCAGAGCTGCAAAAATAAAACGTTTTTCCCTGAAACTGGCTCTTGTATGGTGTGTCTTCTTTGACCTTCATTCCGCATATTTTATCGATTTGCATAACCAATAAATCACCGGTTAGCTAATAAGTCTTTATTATTCACAATGTATATATTATTGTATCTAATTTATACATTATGAACACAAACCAGGCTGAAACAGAACAGAGAATGCTGACAATTCTCAAAAATGACTCAAGGAAAAGCATCATAGATCTTGCGCATGAACTTAAGATTAGCAGAATCACTGCAAGGAAGGTACTGGATTCTCTTATCCAGAGCGGCAAGATAAGGAAGTTTACAATAAGCATAGATGAGGATGAGAGAGATCTTGTTATGATTCATACCAGCAATATGGACAAGATACCTCAATCGCTCGTGGTGGAGAGTTTCGATCTTGTGGATAATACGTTCATTGTTGTGATGTACTATGAAAACCTGCTTAAGGTCAAGGATATAGACATACTGGATCTGAAGGTGGCATTAAGCAGGACCGTCAATACAACTGCCAGAAGGATATCACATATACACTGTGATTATTGTGACGACGTGATCCAGGGGGCACCTTTAACGATCAGCTCTAAAGGAAGGATTTATTACGCATGTTGCCAGAACTGCAAGAAGGATCTGGAAAGAAGACTGGAAACTGAGAAGATAGAGGCATGATCTATTAACAGGTTTTATCCAGTGAATATATTATCACTGGGCATGATCCACTGACGAATGTCTCATGGAAAATGTATTGCTTTCAGAAAACTATTAAGATTATCCACCGTGTTTGAATGCAGGATATAATAGCATACCTCCATCCACTACCAGTGTGGTTCCTGTAACATAAGAGGACATATCACTCACAAGAAATGCAACCGCTTTGGCCACGTCTGAGGTCTCCCCCATCCTTGGCATTGCTATCTTGGCCAGAAGATCTTTGTATGTTTCCGAGTTGCCCCATACATCCTTGTTTATGGGGGTCTTTATAGCTCCGGGAGCAAGTGCTACAACCCTGATGCCAAAATCAGATACCTCCTGTGCAAGTGTTTTAGTGAACATCGACAGACCGGCTTTTGCACTGCAATAGGCCGTATATCCAGACCATGGCAGGAATTCATGAACAGATGTGATATTAACAATAACTCCACTACCCTTCTTCTTCATCCTATTGACTGCCTCTCTTGAACAGTAGTATGGCCCGAGAAGATTGATCGATATTACGCGCTCCCAATCTGCCGGGTTGTCTTCCCCGCATAATTCTCTTTTTCCATCGATTCCAGCATTGTTTACAAGAATGTCGACTGGTCCAAGTTGACTGTCAATGCTGTTGAAAATTGAGACCACTTCATTAAGTTTGGAAACGTCTCCTCCAAAAACCGCTGCCTTTCCACCATTTTTATTTATCTCATCAGCAAGGGCATCAGCAGGCTGTTTTTCGGAATGATAATGGATCGCAACCTTTGCTCCAGCCTTTGCCAGGTATTTCGCTATCTCCATCCCAAGCCCGGAACTTGACCCTGTGACCAGAGCGACCTTTCCCTTTAGATCAATTGCTATTCCAGATCCGTAATTTTCAATTTTACCATCGTTAGGCATGATTCACAATCACGATATCGGAAATATAATTAGCTGATGTGTCACTATTTTAAGATTGTCCTCCTCAATTTGATCAATCTTATTTCATCTATCACAGAGTTGTATGTCTTCAATGGACCGCAATACGCTGGCAAAATGAAACCTATGTAAAATTACATTTTCTTTAACTCCTTTATTTTTTCCCATGGTTCTATTGGGCCTTTATAGGATATAAATAAGCTGTTTGGCTGGCCACTTTCATTATTGAAGACCACTTCCAATTTGTTTTTAGATCTAAGTGTTATTTTCTTCTTTAGGAGTTGAAGCTCATAATCAAGCTGCCCCTGTGAAACAGCAATTTTTACACCTTTGTCCACAGAACTTATGACTATTTTAGATTCGTCGAACAAGAATCCACGACGATCAGCTTCTTCCTTTATGTATTGCAGATACATATTTCCTAATCAGTATCACCTACCAGATAGAAGCCTATTATGGTTGATATTTTCTGTGAGAAACCAAGAAGCGAGAATGATATTTGTGTGTATATCCATTTTCCCTTTGTAAGGTTCCAGATGTTTTCCGTATATCCTACTCTCATTGAGAAATGGAAGATTCCTTTGCTGAAACTTGGTACATTAAGGAAGCTGATTTTGCAGGAGGATGTGTAGTTTGCTATGTAATAACTGTATGCGAACGGGTTGAGGTTCGGGTCTGTGTGGGTGCAGTAGTTATTACTGGATACACTCATGTTGACTGGATTGGGAGGGCATGCCATTGCCACTCTTAGTGGGATCTGGATACATATGTCCGGCGCATGCAGAAGGGAGTAGTTCACAGTCAGGATAGAAGCCGAAGGATGAAGGCCAGGTTGTAGAGTCCCATTGATTACCAAGATGGTCACAAGGTTGAAATGCTTAGGACAAGATATAACACAGTTGATAAGTGACATATTGAGAAATGAATTGTCTGTATTACTCTGATGAAACAGAGTAGAGACTGTAGTATTGTCCCAATTTAAAATTCTTTTATTATAATAGCATCCTGTGAGTTTGATGGAATTGTTAGTATCATATCCATTCTGGACAACAGTAACAGGTGGATTGGAGTAACCTATAACAAGCTCGTAGAATGATATAGGAGCAGCGACTATGATAACAGCAATGATGGCAAAAATTATCATCCTGCTTCTCTTCTTCTGGATCACAATTTAGTTACTTTATTATCGTATTTATAACTAGGTTTTGTTTGTTATAATATCTAATTCAGTCCGCAAAATACGGAAGAAAATGATACTATCTACTTTTTCCTGTTTTCAATCCATGGTCTCAAATCGTTGTAACTTATCATGTTTATCAAACAATTGTGTCAGTTTCATGACAAGATCAGTCAACCTTTAATGTTTTTAATGTTCTCACAAATCTCCTGATTGATAGATGGAAAAGAAAATAGCAGATATCGAATATTACGCTGACATAATCACCAACTCTATATTGCAGGTTATCAGCTCTTCAGCTCCCGAATCTGCTATCGCATTCTCCGGGGGCCTGGATAGTTCTTTTTTAGCTTACTTGTCCAGAAGAAAGCACCGTCTATATGTCTGTGGCTTGGCTGAATCTTATGATGTCAAAGCTGCAAGGAAATCTGCTAATATACTGGGATCAGACTTACACGAGATAATTGTTGACGAAGATGAAATAATTCAAACTGGATTGACTGTAAAGAAGTTAGATCCTATCATCAATCTGAGCGATCTTGGTTACGAGACTGTGCTTGCTCTTCTGCTTGAAAGAATCGATGAGAAATACCTGATAACAGGTCAGGGAAGTGACGAGATCTTTTATGGATATAACAGATTCAAGGAAAGACCAGATCTAGATAACAGTGAAAGCATCAGGAAACTTTTCGAAGTAACGCTTCCAAGGGAAACAAAGATTGCCAGCCATTTTGGAAAGAAACTCATATTACCGTATCTTCAGGATCCAATAATTGCGATGGGCAATCTTCCGAGATCTGCACACATTGTTGACGGAATAAACAAATTTATTCTAAGGCAGACGGCCATTCTTTCAGGGATGAGCAGTAGCATTTCAATGGTCAGAAAAAAGGCAGCTCAGTATGGTTCCGGTATCAGTCGAATACTCGCGAAAAACAGAAGCATTCTCGGATTCAATCACAAATAGTTTATCTATGAACATAGTATCTTTTATTCCTGCAATTGATTCACTTCTATGATATGCACAGAGATTATCAAAATACAGAGTCGTGACTACGAATACCTGAAGGTAGATATGTATGGAGCACCACTTGTTATGCTCAAGGGAAAAACAGGCTATGTAATGTGCGGATACCTGAACATTGAAGCTGCAGAAAAGCTCAAGGATACAGCAGTAAGGGTAACTGGCGTCAAGGACCTTGAAACCCTGCTCAAGGCAAAGGTTGCTAATCTGACTACAGGAGCAAAGTCACTTGGTATAAAGGAAGGCGACCTAGTTTCAGATATCATATACAAGCTTTGA
Source organism: Thermoplasmata archaeon (assembly GCA_021806345.1). The sequence goes on from JAJZXP010000449.1 coordinate 8,476, forward strand.
TATTCATTGTAGCAATCAAAAATAATTTTAATACACATACTATCACGTGCCAATGTATGGTTCAATACTGGGCTGGGAGCTCTTTGTACTGGTATCTGCACTTCTAGGTCTTATCT
>JAJZXP010000055.1 GCA_021806345.1 Thermoplasmata archaeon
CATCACGGTGGAGAAGTAAGAAAAGCTCCTGTACCTGAATTTGGCAAGACAAAAGTCACCTTCAGCCATACGGGAAGCATCTTTGAAGGCATACCAGAAACCATAACGGTCTGGGAAAACCACAACGATGAGATCATTTCTCTTCCTGGGATTTATACGCTCTGCGCATCATCCACGAATTGTTCAGTCCAGGCATTTTATGCAAAAGACAAACCATTCATCGGGGTGCAGTTCCATCCTGAGGTGGAACACACAATGTATGGAAAAGAAATTTTTAAATCTTTTATCAACCTATGCAAGAGGTGATATATGAACACCGCAAATGAATCCATGCAGAACATTATTGGCCTTCCGGTTTACACCAACAAGGGTATTTTTGTTGGCTATGTTTATGACATTATATTGGAGATGGACTATGGTGGAATATCGGGAATTCTGATAAAGGAAACAAACGAGGCTCTGGTGGAGGATGGATTCCCCATATCCATACCGTATGACTGGGTCAAGGCTGTGGGCGATGCAGTTCTTCTTCACACATTTCCACAGGTAGTGAAAAGAAAACTTATGCCTATGTGATTATCTGTGAAGGAAAAGGGCGGTTGAGTCAGATATCTTGTTCACGAAAGAATATCTCTCCAGTTGAATTATCCCATTTTTTCCAGTTGCATGTTTTTCCAGCAATCCATGATCGTCATTTCCGTCAGGTTTCTTTATGGTGAATGGAATCGAGTCTTCGCAGACCCACTGGATTATTTTCTTTTTCTCCCCATGAACATCAGTGCCTGCAAAATGGTATTTTCCATCCTCCTTCCTGATGTTATACAGTCCTTTGAGCCTGATAGTTTCCCCATTTTCCATCTCTGACAGATCCTGCCCTGGGATGTAAAGAATGGGATTTTTCATCACTGTATATTCCCTGAACCCTCTTGAACTGTCATTTGGATAAAGATTGAGCAGGGCTTTTGATTCAGGAGCATCATCCACCTTGATTTTCTCAGGTGAGTTCACAAAGAAGTACCTGTCAGATGTTTTGTCGATATACTGCCTGTTGATTGAGTTGAATATTTCCCATGAGAAATCGGCGTTCACGTCATTTAGTCCTGAATCTACCCAGTATTTTCTGAATGTCTCAGGCTTATAGCCTCTTGCAGCAAGTGATCTAAGTGTTGCCAGCCTCACATCATCCCAGCCTGAGTATTCTCCGGCCATAATTCCCTTTTTCATAATGGATGTTTTCAGAATCACATCTCCAATATGTATGATGCCGTAATGGAAGTATTCCGGCAATTTCCAGCCCAGATAACTGAAAATATATTTCTGCCTTTCCGTATTGTTGATATGATCCGTACCTCTGATAACATGCGTGAGGCCCAGATCATGATCATCAGCAGCAACAGAGAAATTCATCAGTGGGAAGAACCTGAATCTTTTTCCTGTATGTGGATGGGTCATTTCGATTACCCTGAAAGCAATCCAGTCCCTCACAGCAGGATTGGGATGGTGAAGATCTGTTTTGATCACGAGAACGGGATGTTCCTTCAAGGGGCCATTTCCAGTCACTGATTCAAAAATGCTGAGATTCTCCTCAGGAGATACGTTCCTGTGCGGACATGCAGTGGAATTCATCAGGTTTCTCTTGAAATCCTCAACCTTGCATGAGCACATGTATGCATTCCCCTGCTTTATGAGTGTTCTTGCAGTTTCGTAATAAAATGGTATTCTCTCAGACTGCACCACGTATTGCGTAAAATTTACTCCAAGCCATCTGCAATCTTCCTGGATCATCTCATAAGCTTCCGGAAGGATGTTGTTTGGGTTTGTATCCTCTATCCTCAGTATGAGTTCTCCACCATATCTTTTCAAATACTCGTCATTGAGTATGCAAAGCCTTGTATGCCCAAGATGAAGGGGGCCTGAAGGCGAGGGGGCCAGTCTCATCACAACCTTTCCATGAACATTTTTCAGTTCTGGAAGGGTCTTCTCTTTTTCTTTATGTTCTTCATGAAGAATATCCGGGTATTTCTCACTGGCTATCTCTCGTTGTTTTTCAAGTGATAACTGATTAATCTGATCTACTGCCTTCTTGACCTCGGGCATAATCGCCCTTATCTTCGATTTCATTTCAGGAAATGAACCTATGATTTTGTTCACTACACTTCCGACATCTGCCTTCCCATCATGTGAAATCGCGTTTTTCAGCGCAATCTTCTCAATATCCTGTATCAATCATCTCACCCGCATGAATAAATATGAAGTTTCTTAACTCTTCAAGGCCTTCTTTGTTCACGTTAGAGATGGCTATATCTTCAACTCTTGTACTTATGTCGATCTTGGTCTGAACACGATATATTTTTTTATGGAACGTATCTTTAATTTCGAGGAAGAGTTTTTCCTGCTGTTCAACAGAGTATCCTGAACTGCCAGAATGATCTATCAGGAAAAGTATCACACCTTTTATGTCTTTAAGGCTCAGTATAGACCGTCTTTCAAGTTCATTCCTTTCTGCCATGGGCCTGTCAAGTATTCCGGGAGTATCGATTAATTGTACTCTCATTCCATCTTCCTCCATGAAACCGGTGAAAACTGTTTGAGTTGTGAATGGATAAGAGGCAGTTTTGAAGTTGTTCATAGTAAGAGTATTAAGAAGCGAACTCTTCCCAACATTTGGCATTCCTGCTATGATGTATGTTGGAAGCAGGGGATCAATCTCTGGAAGTTTTCTTAGAAAATCCCTGCACTGTCCGAGCATCAGCAGATCATTAGATATATGTTCTATCACGGAACAGAATCTTCCATAGTATTTCTTTCTGATTTCAACCATCTGAAATGGTTTTCTTGCCTTTTTCAGTTCGTTTATGTTTTCTGTTGCAAGAGAAACAAGTTTTTCAGAGGCCCAGTTAACATTATTCAATGCTTTCTTGTAGTTGTCCACACCAAATTTGAGTTCTATGAAATCCTCATAGAATGGATGCAATTTTTCAATGCTGGGGAACCTCTTGACCAATCTCTGAAGATAAGGTGCAGCTACGCTTTCAGCAGTAGCGATCCTGTCTATATTCTCCTTTCTGACACGATTTTCAAAAATCTTGTCATATGGCTCTTCTATCTTCGCAGCCTTCTTCAGACTCTTGTCTATGAGTTCATCTGCCCTCAGCACGGTGGGAATAAATCTCAAAAATTTCACTGTTCCTTTATGGCTTCCCCTATTTTTTTCTCCCATTCAGGTGGGATCTCGAATTGATTGTGGGCATATCTGTTATGTATCCTTACCTTCGCCCATACATCTTTCAGGGTTGGCTGATTCAGTTCATAACTGCAATCAAAACCCACGTCCTTGCACTTATAATAAAATCTAGACATGATGGAAGGGTAATATTTGCTGGAATAAAAATATATAGTTATTTTGGTGGAAAGCCACAGGGTCACTTGCTTTGTTGTTGTGTTATCTTTGCTTTCACAGCCCAATATGCTTTTTCATATGTAGTATTTATGAGATTGACACAATCATTGTACATTGACATTTTCTTGAAAACAAACACAACTTTGATAGTATTGGTGTTGAAGCCCTTTGTCTGGAAGGTGGAATGGAATTTTACAATGCCCACAGATTCTTTTTGTGCCTCAAGGTTTTTACTACCCTCATCCATCATTTCCCATATTGGAACATCAACAGCAAATCCCAGTATTATGGTGTGTGACATTAGTTTTTTATCTTCTGAATAAGTCAGGCAGGTGAATTGTGATGAGGAGAGAAGAGCGGTATTTGGAAGATCTACCAACAGTCCATTAATGGTCATGATCTGAGTGGTAAGGACTTTAACATCTTCAACGACACCCAGCACAGGATTATCGAACATCCATGAATAGATATAGACTGGTTCTTTTGGTTTTAGAACACCAGAAGATGTAAGAAGAAGTCCAGAAAGAATACTGGATATGGTGTTTTGCAGTGCAAAGGAAAGAATCAGGCCCCCAATTGTACCGCCGAGTAAGGCCCCTGTAAGGCTGAACCCCATAGTTAGGAACACTGCCATTATTGCAATGCCATATATGAGGGCCCTGAGAATTGTGTACACTCCATTTAGGTTTCTCCCTCCAATTTTAATTGAAACCGATTCTAGGAGATTTTTGGTTATATGGCTAATAATAACAGCAAATCCCAGTATGATTATGGCATATGTTATATATTTGATGTATGTGTCATAAAGGATAAGAGTTGGAAAATATAGTTCCAGATACTGCAACAAGAACTCTATGAAAATAGTGATTGCTACGGCTAAAATTATGACCAAAAGCATCTGCCTTAATTCTTTTCTTACGCTTCCTGCCATAAATATGTTATGGGATTACATATTAAAAACTTGTGTGATAGATATTGGAACAAAACTGCCTTCATAATTAATTAATACATAAAGTAGATTTTCTGTGAAAATAATGCAGCTTTAGGATTTTTTATGGAATAGAGTACATTCCAATACATAAAATGATCAGGACAACGACCTATTTGTTGATATTCTTAATATTATCCCCTGCATTTTTTGTACATGATCTTCAATCTTTTAACTCAAATTCGAAAGCTATCTATGGGAACACATTAGATAATACTTATAATATATCACAGATCAATAGTACAGCTAGTGGTTTTGAATTTTCAAAATTGAATTCGTCATTTAATGTTGAGGGTGCGGATTATTATAATTATTCAGGTGTTTTGATAAATTTTACAGGAAATTTTTTGTCATTTAATTTTAGTTGGAATGACCAAAGCAGTTATTCGATGACGGAAATTTATTTTTTATTACACTATGAGACTATTGAGTTTAAGGTTGAATTGGGAGTTGAAACCAATAGCACAATTTACACATCAAATCCAAAAAAACCATTGGCGTTTCTACCAATGAATCACCAAGTACATTTTTCGTTCTTAATAGGAAATAATAGTCCATATTTTTGGATATGTAAAAACAACTCTTTTTCTTATTTTCATGTAAATTCAGTGAATGTGACAAAGTCAAACAGCAACTTTCTCAAGTTGTATGGAAAATATTACTTTATGAGCATTTCTAATATATCAACCTCATGTAAAAACAAATTTTATGGAACTTTTCGGACTTCTTTGAATACGCCAACAAAGCAGCTTTTACTAACCGCGCATAAGTTTTATTCCAATAGAACCCTAGGACCTATTTTTGATAATAGATCTGACACATTTTTGTTTGTTTCTAAAAACACAAGTCTATACTCATTTAACGAATTTACTGGAAATTTACAAAAATTTTACAAACTGCATAACTCAATCCTTACTAATGAATACTCTGGGAATTGGCATATCTACCTTTATTTTAATTCAATTCAAAATCAAACTCTGTTATCTGTAAATAAAACCAACTTTTATGTAAAAAAGTTTATTTTTTATGAAAACAGTTCCTTTTTTGTATATAATAATGGAAAGCCATTTATTTTCAACAAATCATCATATTTTAGTATTACAAGTATTGGAAAAATTACTGAAATCAACAACAAATTAATACCTAGAAATTATTCCTTAAAATCAATTTTTGTAGCAAAAAGAGAAATCTATTATTTATTTAAAAACAACAGTTCTTTGATTCTATATGAACTGCTTGGTAACGAATTGTATAGGGTATTACTCATTCACAATTGCTTGCTGTTTTATACTTATAATTATACCTCTCACTCAACTTTACCTGAAATTTATATAGAAAATATTTCTCTGTATGAGATTTTATTTTTAAACCAGTATTCAAAACAATATCTAATCTCATACGGTGAGAATTTGTCTCTTTACTCCAACGTCAATATAAGCTTTTTATGTATGGGTCAAAATATATCACAAATAGACGGTATTGTTCAGTATGTTACTGGTGGAAATGGTATCATCTTAATAAAAACCAATGGGGCGTTATACACATATGGTAATTGTATCCCATTGACAAACTTAAGTATAAATTGTAGTAAATTTTACACGGTAGTAAAATCAGGAGATGTAAACACATCTGTTGTTAGTTGCATTAACTATACCGAAAAAATAATGATAGGTAATTTTACGCAAACGCAAAATAACACTTCAACTTTTATGTTAAATCTAACGCAACTAAAATCTCTAGTTTACAATTATACTATTAAAGTTATTAATATCCAAGGATATGAACAAACATCAACAGGAAAGATTGAAGTAGACAATTCCGTCCCAAATATAAGAATATTAACTAATACTACATTGGGCGTTTTTAATAATGAATCTTTACATTTTGCAATTCAAGATCCAATCGGTGTGTTAAATGAAGAAATTCTTATTGGGAACTCTGTTTATTTTTATTACTCTAAATATGTAAATATAACCGTACCTTATAGCAGAGGAATAAAGAGTTTAAACGTAACATTTTCTATACATGATGATTGGGGCATAAACTTTAAAAGAACACTTAAATTTGCATATTATGTCCAAAACGTTACCAATTTTTCAACAAATCTATACAATGGTGAAATCGTCAATAAAAACAACTTATCAATTAACGAGTTTTCAACATCTAGTAATGTTTCAACTTTTCAAATATTGATACTAAATAAGGAAACCAATTCTTCACTTTTTTATAATTTTACAAAAAATTTAGATATTACTCTGAATAATGGAGATTATTTAGTTTCTTTATATTGTATCTTCAAGACTGGAAGAAATGTATTTTTAAAAGATTATAACATCACAGTCATGTCCAATTTACCAACAATTATGGTTTCGGGGTTGCACAGAAGATATTATTCATTTTTTACCAACTCTCAAAACAATTCATTAAATTTATTTGCCAATTCTACGATTTCGGGTAATTGGGTAGTTAATTTATATGCACCAAATGGCTTATGTAATGTTTTTTATAATTCTGGTAAAACGTTTCGTTTAGTCATTAACAAAAATAACATTAACTCGAATTTAAGTGGAATATTCATTTTAAATTACACTCTTGTTACTATAAATCATTATAATGTATCATTTCAAAAAAGTTTTTTTGTTAACGAAACAACACCATTTTCGAGTACAAACAAAATTCTCTATATTAATAGTTCTATATTTTCAATTTATAAAAATTTTAATTTCCTCTTCAGAAACAATGTCAGATCTTATATTTTAATGAACAACATTTCATACTCATTATATGAGAATTTTAGTTTTAACAATTCAGGAATTTTTTCCTATGATATTTATTCATTCAATGACGCAAACTCATTCTCTAGATTAAATATAACATTTTTTGTATCTTTTTCCCCTCCAATAATCTCAATTAAGGGGGAGAATGATCCACAATTTTCAAGCATTGTAAGACTTCAATATTCATCTATTTCTCCAATTCCTCTAGCCCAAATCAGCATTATTAAACCTTATAAAATCAATTATAGAATAAATGGCTCTATTATTTTAATTGATATTTTAAAAGATGGTAATTATTCAGTAATTTTAAAGTTTGTGAATTATTGTGGGAATTCGGTATATATGTATTATAATTTTACTGAAGAGTATTATACTTATATACAGAAAGTTAATTTAAATTTCTCGCTCTTTTTTAATGAATTTAATGCCAATGTCAATTTAATTGGTTATTCTACCAACAAAGTCAATATTTCTTGGTTGTGTAATGGCAAAATTATTGGTGTGGGAAATAAAATAAGTAGGGTAATTCCAAACGGGGTAGATCACATTCAGGTTTTAATAGTTGGAAGTAATAAAACTATATACAGTAACTTAACAATTTTTTCTTTATCTTCTCTAGTGCTTGAATATGGATCTATGATCTCATTAGGGCTTATTTTATTAATCAAATTACCATTACGCTTTAACAATGAAGATTTATATTTATTCATACTTGATAACCAAAACCGCAAGATTAAATATATAAGAAAACTTGCAATGAAAAAACGTTACGGAAGAATTAGATTTAAAAAGGCATTAAAAATTCTTATAATTAACGGAAAAATTGAGATCAGAATTGATCCCAACGGAGAACAGTGGTTATTAAGGAAAAAGGAATGATTTAGATTTATGATGAATAACTTAATCTCCAATTCCTTCCATTTTAGATAATATGTATGCCTAATCTTTCTGTTATGGCCTTTGTTTTTTCGACATCTCTGATTTTTTCATTCATCGCCATTTTTCAGCACGTTAATACCTATCTTTGTCATTTTGAACTCTACAATTCAATTGGAAGTTTTCCCAGAAGCCTTTTCTGCTCCTTTGTCAGTTCAACCTGTAAATGGCCCCCGGTCGTGTAAACTACTTCCCGAACCTAGTGTCATGACAATGTTATAATACGGTATATTTATCTATCCTTATTGCCTATCAATCACTATGAAAAGAATATCTGTGGAAATTGATGAGAAAACTCTATCGGAACTGAATAGTATTGTAAGGAAGGGGATGAGAACCGTCAGGGTGGTGACACACGCGAGGATACTTCTTCTCTCTCATTCCGGGAGAAGGAGTGATGAAATTGCTGAGATACTGGGTGTTGATCCGGA
>JAJZXP010000198.1 GCA_021806345.1 Thermoplasmata archaeon
CGGCAGCCTTTACAATATACTCCTTTTTATCATCAGGAAGAGCTTTAAGTTTGTTGTTGGCAATTGCAGCAGATCTCTTCACAATTGTCATTGACCTTATATGATCTCTATCCTCAACGATTCCAGAAATTTGGAAGTTATTCATTGCACGGAACGTGTTTATTCCGTAATATTCATTATCTTCAATCTTTACTTCACCTATTACATCCCTTTCAATTCTTGACATATATTGATATTGCAAACTCAATTAAAAGCATTTCAAAAGCTTATATTGTTTTATAACACCCACAGTTGCTTGAATGAAGTAATATGAATCTATTAATTCCTAAAAATATACACACATCTAATGGGAAACTAATTTTTTTAATGAAAAGTTTTTAAAACTTCTGTGATTAATATGCACTCAGAATAGTTTCATTAGTGCTGATCAAGAAGTATTTCGGACTCATTAAGTGATCGTTCATTGAGAATATGAACCATTCACGGGAAGACAAAGAATGATATAAGAGAAAAAAATAAGTGAAGTAAATCATTCACCAATCATTCCTTGATTCGAAGAAAAGTCAACAATAGTTAAACTTCCAAGAATTTATATTCAGTTCTCCACATTTCAGGAAATCAAATGATTAAATATGTAACATAAAGCCACCTTTGCCTCTTCGTGCAAATTAAGATATTTACACCTGCCATTTCTAGACAGGGAGTGGATCTTACCTTACAATCAACACAGATACAGGAGAATCAGCAGATACTCTCTCAGAAACTGAACCGGTAAAAATACCTCTCCTGAATCCGTGTTTCTTATTACCCATCACTACAAGATCAGGTTTTTCCTCATTTATGTTCCTGAGTATTTCATCAACTGGGTTTCCAAGTACAGCCTTATCTGTAATCTTTGCCATACAGTCTCCCTTGGTGTCATGGACCAGAGTGTTGAGTCTTTCACTCACTGCCTTCAGGTTATCCTGATCATCATCGATTAACGTCTCGTTTGCGCCGGTAAAATCTCCTATCGGGGTGGGTATGGGCCTTAACACACTTATAACAACCAGTTCACACCCAGGAATCTGGGAAGATAGCGAATAAGCAAAGTCCAATGCCTTTTTTGACTCATCAGAAAAGTCGACTGTACAAAGGATTTTTTTAATTTTTAATTGAGTCATGTAATCACCATTATATCATAACCTAAGGATATATAAATACAATGCCATATATGTTATCTATAGCCCTCAACTTAATTCTCTAAAGTAATAAATATGTTAAAACAATTGAGGTACAAGCTGGGATAGCCTAGCCTGGTAAGGCGCAAGTCTGGAAAGCTTGTGCTCCTGTAGCTCGGGAGTTCGAATCTCCCTCCCAGCGCTTTATGAAATTTCTGATATTATTTTTACTATGGGTTCAGAGCCAACAATTTAACCCTCTTTGAAGGTGAGATATCCCTAATCAAATCCCTATAATTTGAAGATATGGATATATGTAGCTTAAACTGAAAAGGATTACGTTTGTTTGATTAGAACTTCAGACTTAGGTAATCATTGTTAAGTTCAAAATATAAGAATTCAGTTTTAAATTATTAGTTGGAGACTACAGGTTACGTAACAAAATTTTAATGTAAAAATAAGCTACTGGTGCATTCTGAAAAAAACTCTAGGTGATTCCCCTTTTTTGCCAAATCATTTCTAAGATTGTAGAAACATTCAGGCAGTAAAAGAGTCATTTCTGGTTTTACATTTTTAACGGGATCGCCATAGTTGACATCCAAGCATATTGTAACATTATATTCAATAGCAATTATATTTTTCGGAGATGGTGTGTGTAAATGCTTTACATCCTAAGTTCCATTGGAGAACATAGTGGATGTTCGGAATGTTTGATTTATTCGCTGCGACATAATAATTTAGATTGAGTTAGTCATCACAAGCAGTAATTCCTTTTGAACTGTGGGTTCAACCTTCCCTTCTGATAAATTTTCTATCTTTGTCTGATTATCTAACCATTTGAAAATTACATGTGAACATCTTGGTGAAGATGAATCTCCATTGAAGAATAATCCTCTATAAAGGGCTTTTTATTTCCCTTCATTGAAAGTACATCAAGCGATTTACTCACAATTGCACTCTTTCGTCCTAGGTATACATTTATCAACATTGGTTGCACCAGTTTGTATTTTATAAATTTAATATCTATCTATGATTTAACACATTCAGAAATTTTCATTAAGTGATACTAAGGTCTTCCATCAAGGAACTGCATAAAAAGAATAAATTTTATAAAAATAATGGGGAATTATAATTTTAAGTATAATCTGAGCTACAGTACTGAACGGAATAACCACCATCTGGACTGCAAGCTGTGCTAAAACTTGTCTTTATATTTTGCGATATGCTGCCTGACTGCCTCAATGTATATTTTCCATAACTGCCAGAATTGTATGAACTTGCTCCAGTAATTTTTTCGTTGGATTGATAAACCAAACTATTTACAACGAAAGTTGTAAATGGAGGTACAGAAAAGTAGCGATACTCGCCATTCACTTCGTTGATTGTTGGAGTTTCAATTACCGACAAGAAAAATCTCGGAGTTAATGGGGTTCTTGTTATTGTGGTATTATTTTCATACACGCATCCATTACTTATATCGCTGATTTCAAATGTGAATTTGTTTTGATTATGCACAAGATATATATACAAATTTTGTCCTTCAAGCACAGGCTTCTTGTTATGTGAGGCATAGTCATATATTTTTTCATGCCCCGGCACACCTTCCGCAAAATGTTCACAAACAACAGAGACACAACCATTGTATGGGTCTATCTGAATTCCTGCTTGGTACATATTATCACCCTGTGAATTGGATGAAAGGGCATCCCACATAGTTATCAAAGAAGGTTCAGTATCAGTTGCGGGAGGCGGTGAAGTAGTTGGCACATGTATATATTCCGATACCCAGTCAATTTCATACGGCGTGGATGTGAAATAGTACCAAGGTTTCGCATCAAAGAAGCAATATCCTGCCCAATTATAAGTTGTTACTAAATTGTCCATCGTTATATTTCCCTTATCAGCTAGTCCTCCCATGACAACATTTTTGGCTTCGATTTTATAATGCTGTCTCGGAACAGCACTTCCAGGTCTATCGCTCATAACATTAATACCTCCCATCGCAACAAACAAAAACACTATTGCAATAGAAAGAATAACTTTCTCAAGGTTTTTTTTCTGTTCGTCCATAAAATATAATACACAAACCACTATATATATACCGTTTTAATAAATACTTAGCAACATTTAAGTACATTAGTTGTAATTCCTGCATATGTCCATTGAATTCCAGGATGTATCAAAGAATTTCGGAAAGTTTAAAGCTTTGGATCAGGTGGACTTTACTGTTAAAGAAGGAGAAGTGGTAGGTTTTGCAGGATTGAATGGTGCTGGCAAAACCACATCAATGAAAATAGCCTGTGGGGTCATTAACCCCAGTCAAGGAGATGTTCTTATTGACGGTATGTCTGTAAGAAAAGATAAAATAAGGATTAATGGTGCAGTTGCATGGGTTCCGGAGAACTCCCTATTGGATAATATGGAAAAACCCAAAAGCATTTTCATGGAAGTCGGTACTTATTTGAGTATGAGAAGAGCCGAGATCATTGAGAGAATGCAAAAAGCCATGAAGGCTGTGTCCTTAGATACCAAGGCAAACATCAGAATCGGAAACATGTCAAACGGCATGAGGAAAAGGATGCATATTGCCATAGGAATATTCATGGATTCTAAGAACTACCTGTTAGATGAAACATTCAATGGTCTTGATCCATCTGGAGTATTCTTTCTCAAGGACACCATAAGGAATCTTAAAAAAGAAGGGAAGAGCGTACTTCTCTCCACACACATACTTCCGGAAATATCCGAACTATGTGACAGACTCATCATCATTAATAAGGGAAAGATCTTAGACAATGTAATGGTAGATGACATAGTGAATAAAGTAACGGTGGAAGTCTCATTCTACTGTAAAAATGAAATTGATAATGAAAATATCGTCAACATATTGTCTGCCTTTGGAGATGTGGAATTATCAATTGAAGAAAGTAAAAGGTATGGAAAAGCAACAATCAAAAACTATTCAGGAAAAAAGGGCAGTTCCTTCAAGGTTGCAGAATCACTAAATAAAATACAATTGGATGTCATTTCTCTCAGTGAAAGAAAAGAGGAGGTGGAGGAGTATTTCAAAAGGAAGATCAGCGAATAGAATTGTGTCAGTAATTAAAAACACTTTTAGAAAGAAGATATTTCTTATGTCAATCATATTTTTTATGATTTTTCTAACTGTGTTTAGCATCTCTGGAACCCAAAAAACAAGTGAGAGCATAAATGCTGCAAATTATTGTGAATCCTGTACTACTTATCACAATCAGACTTACTACTTCGGAATTCACGCATACTCCTCAAACTGCGGTAAGCCTTTGTCAGGTTTAAAAGGACATGTCAGACTAAGCCCCGACCTTCTGATAAAAAACCAAAGCCTTTCAGGAAAGAGGACTATTACAATCAATTTTACAACTAACTCAAGTGGATATGCAAATATTTCTTTTAAATCTGACAAATATTGGTGTTGCCACGTATCATTTAATAATTTGGGAAGCACAGGAGGGACATTGAGCCCTATAAATGGGAATATTTCTAACAATAACATCTCTTACCAATCCGTTTATGATGGGAATAATACAAACATTGGCTTTCTCCTATTGGTAAACAATGTTTATAATTATAAACCAACCTCATACTATGAATATCGGCTTGTTGAATCGGACAATGTAACTCTTAATCTCGGGTTATTAGGCGGGTTTGAACACAGAGTTATATCAATTCCGGTGCCAACAAAGGAGCAACTTAAGAATAATCATGCTTCAGGTCCATTACTATCCAGCTCAGAATTAACTGCACGATGTGTTGTAACCGGAGAGCTTGAGAAAAAGGTAAATGGCACATGGACAACCTCATCTTTACACTCTACACAATACCCAATCTATTTCTATTCATACCCCTCAGTTACCATAATTACTGATAACCTTGGAATGCAATTTTCTGGACAATTTTCTCTAATTTTGGTCATTTTTTGCTCCATAATTTCCACAGTTGCATTCGGGTTTCAAAAAACTAACGGGGAAATAGAGTTTGCCAACTCTATGCCAATAAAGAAATGGCAAATTTTCCTTGGGAAGTACATCTCTCTGTTATTTGTCACAGGGATATTTACTTTGACAGTACTTTTATCCTCATATTTAACGAATACTATTTTAAACTCTTTCTTTACAAACAACTCCGGAATTGCTCAGGTTTTTATTCCCATACTCCTTTTGGGCATGTTTGGTGTATCCCTATCCTTTTTTATAACTTCAATATCAAAGAGTCTTATTAAAATAATATCATTGCCGATAGTAATAACTTTATTTACTTACTATGTCTATGATCGCTTAGTTTCTAGTTTCCTCGTTTATTATTCAGAAGTACTAAACTTTGAATTTTTCAACCCTTTTGAGTACTATCGCATCTTCTTTTCCTATCAGGGTTCTCCAGTTCACTCTCTTTGCTTACCAGACAATCAAAAAGTGATAGTTTCAATAATTTTTTGGATTGTTATATTTTCAGTTGGAGGCGTTATTATTTGGTCAAAAAAGGAATGAATGGAATTTCATTTAAGGGAAAGAGGTGCAAAAACAAGATAATAAATACTTTTATCAACACAGTCCGAAAAAAAAGCTTCATTGCAATGATTATTTTTATAATTATAATAATGTCTATTACTGCCTTTGCTTACTCTCCAAAAAATAAGAAATCCATCGGGGCGCAGGAAAGAGGTTTTATTACTTATGATTACGAAAATGGTACATATAACTTTGGCATATATTATTATCATGCGACTAGCGGGATTCCATTCAATAATGAGAAGTGTTTCCTTGAGGTTGGTCCAACAGATAAGGCAAACTGCAATTTCACTTCGGGCAGCATTATTCACCGTCTTAATTTTACAATAAAGAATGGATATGCATTTACTTCGTTTCGATCTAATAAAGCTTATCGTGTCTTTTCACCAATTGCAAAATACGGCTCTGAGCCAGAAATTATTGTGCCGGTAAATTCTACACCAGTAAACACTACTTATTACTTTCCAGTTTATGATTGTGCATTGGCGTACAAGGGATCTCTTGAAATAATTAATGTAAATGTATTCCCTGAATATACAAAAACAATGGATTATCGTCTTCTCCTCTCTAATGGTAAAATCATAAATCTAGGGGAGAGTGGGGGTTTTACTCACGAGACATTATCTATCTCATATAATTTTACCCACGGAAATGCATGGGGATTACTAGAACATCGCGTAAATGGATCATGGGTAACGTCTCATCTATCCATACCTAGAGATTATGGAATAAGTAACGGCACAGATAAGATCAATAATAAAACATATCAGTTGTTCTACATACTTCCATCAGAAGGTACAGTGAATTCAGAATTCATTGGAGAGATATCTACTGTGTTATCCCTGTTTCTAATTTTATTTGAGGCTCTTACAATAATATTTATAGTAGGTTTTCCCTTAAGCGATGGTCAAACTGATTTTATTCTCTCTCTACCCGTGAAGAGATGGAATATTTATGCTGGTAAATACCTGGCTTTAGCAACAGCAAATTTCCTTGCAGTTTTGGCGACATTCCTAACATCCTATCTGTCATCAATATATCTCCTTGGAACATTTTTGACAAAATTTGGTTCTCTTTATGTTTTTAGCGATCTTTTCATGGTTGGCATGTCAGCTTCATCCCTAACTTTTTTTCTTATTAGCGGAACGAAAAACAAGGCCAAACAGCTCATTTATCCACTGACTCTCATTCTATTCCTTTTCTACGGTTTTAGTAGAATATCTTTGTTCTTTACGAGGTTAGTTCCTTTCAGCACTATTAGGAGTGACTTACTCCTCACTCCAAATATAACTTATATCTCTATCATTAGCCCTATAAATGCTTTTCAGAAATTAAGTATAAACGCAAATACAGTAGGTT
The DNA here is from genome assembly GCA_021806345.1 of Thermoplasmata archaeon. The sequence continues at coordinate 7,064 of JAJZXP010000198.1, forward strand.
TTACATTCATAGAAGTTTTTACAGCTAGCTTGATTTGGACTATCATATTCTATCTATTAGGGGAAATCCAATTTGGAAGGCTAGAATCTTAGGAATTAAACCCTTTTCGGAAAACCGAAGGAATTTTAAAATTTGTGGTCACATCTGGGCATATCCATCCATAAAATATATAGTCAATTTTAAGTAACACATTTATATATCAGAATATATGAATGTTGAAACTTGTAGAAAAATTGACCAAGAGAAACTTCTGGAGCTTAGGCAATTTGTATCTGAAAATAAGTTTGTCTCAAATATTCGTACGGAAGAAATGATGTTCAGAGCATTGTCCGATGGAAAAAGACTCTTGCTTATCCATTTGCTTGAAAAAATGGAGTTATGTGTATGTGATATTTCAGCCATAACCGATTCACCACAGCCAACTGTATCAAATGAAATAAAAGAACTTTTTAGAAGTGGGTTGTTGAACAGAAGAAAAGATGGAAGGTGGATTTATTACAAAACCAGTGCAATAGGATCTAAAATTTTGAAAGGTTCATTAAATGAATAAAAACCGAATACTTTTCCTGTGTGTTGAGAATTCAGCCAGAAGCAAAATGGCTGAGGCCTATGGAAATCATATTGGATTAACTTGCAAAAGTGCAGGAACATTGCCCGGGACTAGTATTAACCCGTTGGCAATTGAGGTAATGGAAGAACTTGGAATTCATATTAATTTAACCCTCCCGAAAAAGATGGATGCAGAAATGCTTCAATGGGCCGATATGGTGATCATAATGGGATGTTCAGCAGAAGACTCATGTCCAGCTCCTTTGGTTGCTGGACTTAAGAAAAAAATGGTAGACTGGGAATTAGAGGACCCTAAGGGAAAATCTCTGGAAGAGGTAAGGAGCATTAGGGATCAAATCATTAAAAAGGTCGGGGAACTGTCAAGTGAACTTAGTTGATTTCATCATAAGTCTTGGAATTTTCATATTTACCCTAAGTCTTGTAATTAAGAAGCCAAAGGGAATTCAAATTGGATACTCAGCATCAATCGGAGCAATAATAACAGTTTTAGCTGGTTTCACAACATTTGTGGATTTCTTAAATGTTGTATCGATTGTCTGGAACGCAACCCTGACATTTGTATCCGTCGTGATTATAGCACTGGTATTTGATGAAGCAGGGGTTTTCGAATATCTTGCGACAAAGATACTCAATTATTCAGGTGGATCGGGAAAGAGATTATTCATACTAGTAATCCTGGTGGGATCTTTTATTTCAGCCTTTTTTGCCAACGATGGTACGGCCCTCGTTTTAACCCCGGTGATAGTGGCCCTTCTGTACAGGATAGGTCTTGATAAGAAAGCTATATTCGCTTATATAATGGCAGTTGGCTTCATAGCTGACTCTGCCAGTATCCCATTTCTGGTTAGTAATCTTGTAAATATTATAGCAGCCACATATTTTGGAATAGATTTCT
>JAJZXP010000134.1 GCA_021806345.1 Thermoplasmata archaeon
AGAACGAACGGGATCAGGAACTCCAGAAGACCTATACATATGTTCCTGACATTTGTAAAAGCCTTTGTCTCCAACCCCTTGAATTCAAGTGCTCCTCCCGTAAACAGTAGAAAATTTATCCCAATGGAGATGAAAAGTGAAATATTCGGTAATACAGAGATTAGGCCTAAAACACCGGGACCTATAATAATTCCTACTAAAACTGCCCCGACATACGGTACAATTCTCGCTCTTTCAAAAGTCTCCTCCCCCAACTTGGCAAGAAGAAGGAGAATACCCAGAAAAAAGAGTGCGAGAATCGGATCCCTTATGCCGTACACTTTCATTTATGGGGATACTTTATTTAATGATTTGTGAAAAAGTTGAAACAAATATACAAAATTTATCATTGATTCCTAATTATCTCTGATTGTGCATGTCAGATGAATTCGAATAAGAAATATCTTCACTTGATATGAGACTTTAAACCAAACATTCAATTCTTGCCATAAAGATCAAAAAGCTGATTTTCTTTTAAAAAATTTTTTCCACTATGGAATTCCTCTCATTTGTATCATTCTGTGGGCAATCTGTTTTTATGTCTTATGTTATTTAAAAATTTGAATTTCAGGATTTTTATTGATTACTATCATTTCTCCACTCCCCTTCAAATAGAATACTTACCCAATTTCCTTTCTAAATACCATGCTTACAAAAGCGGCTATTCTCGACGTTTCGTCTGTGGTTTCCTTTACGGTAGATCCGATATGTCCTCCTTCACCAACCATTATCAGGGAGTTGCTGCCAGTCTCATTCAACTTCTCGTGGAACTTAAGTGCGTGATAAGGATGCACCCGATCATCCATCATTCTTGTATATACCAGGGAGGGTGGGTACTTTCTATTCTCAATAAGGTGCATTGGAGAAAATTTCTCCATGAATTTTGCATCATCCGGTTCATCCGGGTTTCCATATTCGCTTACCCAGTACATTCCCGCCAAAAGCTTGTGAAACTTCATAAGATCAATTACAGGATTACCAATTATTGCTCCCGTCAATAACTCAGGAACTGTCATCAGGGTGTAGGAAGAGAGCAAACCGCCATTGCTTACTCCGTAGCATATAATTCTGTGTCCCATTGAATTAAATTTCTTTATTATCTCCGTGAATGATCCAAAAACATTTCCCTTTTTTTCCCTTCTCCCCAAATTGTGCCATTCCTCTCCATATTCAGATCCACCAGGAAGATTACACACAACAACATTAACTCCATTTTTTAGGAGATAGGCAAACAGGTTATTGAAAGATGGGAATATAGCAATATTAAAACCCCCATAACCATAAATTACCGTATTTTTTGAATCAATAGCAGCTTTAAGATAGAAATAATGAACCCTTATATCTTTGTAATTTACAGAACCCTCCTGATACGATGCGTCCAACACAACATTTTCGTCTACTTTTCTGAGTTCGAGACCTTCAAGAACGTGAATTGAATACGTTCTGTCGAATGAACTCAAAATACATATGGCTCTCTTATCGTCAGATGTCAGGAATATTATACCTGCAGGAAAATTTAGCTTAAACTCTTTTCTTCTAGAGCCGCGCCGGTCATAAAGAACCGGGATGATCTTAGAATCGACCATTTCCATTGCCAGATATCCTTCTGAAACAGAAACCACATCTTCTACAGGATTGCTGAATTCTATCACTTCTACCTTAGTTTCAACTTTACCGTTTCCATTCCTGATTAAGACTGATGGGATTCCATCTATGTCTGAAATGACTGATGCCTGACTATCATATCTCTTATATAATTTCCAACTTGATGGTTCATTTAAATCACCAGAATAAATAGAACTCTTGATATTATCCCCGACGACGAGATAAATTCGTTCTCCAAAAACAGTAGCCTGAACGCCCATTCCAGGTTGAATTTCGCTATAAAATACCTTCTCATCTCCTTTGTAAATCGCAGGGGTAACCTCATTTGCTTCTCCAACGTTTTCTTTCCTGTTCTCCTTTATCACATAATCTGTCTTTGCAAAAATATAGTCATGAATCCATCCCACTTCGGTAAACACTATTTTACCGTTTTCCAAGATTTTCAATGTTCCGTAATCCGATCCGGATGTTTCAAAAAATGCAATTTTTTCGATAGTTTTATGTCCCCTTATCCAAATTATAATGCTTTCTGTGGAATAAACATGCTTTTGGTTTACGACGATACAGTTTTTTCCATTTTCTACTGTAACATAGGCTTCTCCCCAGTCTCCTATCTCCGCCAATCGCATTTTCTTCTGATAGACGATTTTCTCCATTTCACTTCTAGCATTGGAATAAACCATTTCAGTAATGTGATAAAATTTTTCAGTTTCAGAACGGGCGTATCTCTTAACATTATCATCAAGAACCTCAAAATTAAGCTGATCCATAGTATGTGAATCCTTTGTTTCTATTATTTTTTTGGAATGAACTCAGTGGAAAAACCTCAATTTTATGACAGAATACAGTTGGAACAAAGAAAATGGAGTTGATATAAGAATAAAAGGCATACGAATACACATCATTGCAGAAACTGATATCTGCAGTATTAGGCCATACGTATCATGCGTTCTGCCACTTGCAAACCTGTTCATCCAGCCATTATGGTCAGCAGGAGAAATCCAATTATCGTTGAATAAATGGGACACGAAATCAACCAGAACGCCAAAGGATGCCAGATCACCAATATCGCAGATCACGAAGATAACCAGATTATATCTGAACATTAATACCAAAACTGAAAAAATTACGAAATTTATGATGGCTAAATAAACTGCAGTTGTTTTTCCTCTTACAAATAATTTTTTCCACGTTTTAAAATTCAGTTCGCTGTCTGCCAATACTTCGATGAATGGATTTCCTCCATATAAATTATGTATTGTAACAAAAAATGAACTGTTTAAATAAAATGATTCAATTTGCACATTATGGAAATTTTCAAAAAAGAAAGAGTATTCACAACACAAAAGAATTTAGGGGACATAGTCAAGGAATTTTCAAATCAACTTACAAATTTAGGATGGAAGGTACAGAGCAATGTCTCAGGCGACCAGGCCATAATGCAGGTGCAAAAGTCAGGGATCCTGAGGGGCTTAATAGCCGCGAACAGGGCAATTACATTTGTTTTTACCGCAGAATCAAATCAGATCAGAGTACACGTGGGTGTAGGGAAGTTACTCGGTGATATTGCAGTTACTGCAGTAGAAGTTTTATTGTTATCAGAAATTTTTATTGTTGTCGATATACCCGAGATTGCCTGGTCAGATCACGTGGAAAAGGAATTATTGCAAAATTTAGAAAGTATAGCCACATCATAATCTGACAGACAACTTATAGCCAATATTATTATCTCACTTAACAATTTACAGGTGATGGAAGAGGCTGAATTGAGAGACTTTATAATCTTGGCAAAATTTAACTCGCAGTCGCAGAAATCCAACTCGAATCCTAGCGGTGCAAAATGGTCTGCACTTTCGAACTTCTCAAAGGGAAAGCTAAGGTATGTGAACCAATCTATTGGTAATATTTTTAGGGCAGGACAAGAAATAGTATTTGAAAACAACAAGCCCATATGGTCATCCGTCTATTCTGGCGGTATAATTATAGATGATGTGGATTCTCGGGAGGTGCTCAATTTCCTAGGCAGTTGTCTTTCGGAGCCAGATGAAGAAATTCCTGTTAGGGGAAGGGCTTATTTTACCGATGGAAAATTAACATATAGAAACAGCGCTAATGGAAGTTTGGAGCACTTTATGGGATATGAGTCAGTTGACATCGAGGAGGAAATAATTTATGAACTCCATTATTCTGGTGGTCTGATTCTTGAATAGGAATTAATATCAATTAAGTGTAATCTCAATGAATATTGAACCATAGAAATTGGAAGTGGGAGTTATCAGGATAATTTCTGTGATCATCATGCCGGAATTGTTCTGTATATTTCCATAGGAAATCAAATTGAAACCATTTTGGATTCGTATTATTGAATATGAATTTATGTGGTTTTCACTGATATATTTAGATAGTTCTATTGGGAATTGTAAGTTAATGGCAACTTTTTCACCTGGTCCATATGTAAATTTGCCATAGGCAAAAGAAAAATTTGTGGATCCTGATTTTCCGCTGTTTACCTCAACCTTCACGCACTGTATGTTGACTGTAGTTCCCCCATAAAAGTTAAATTCCGCCAGGATACCAAAGGACAACAAAATGATAAACACAGTCACTGTGAAGGTTTTCTTCCCCAGTCCCTTTGCAATCCATGGTCTTTCAATTTCCACCGGAGTCATATGCAATCCCATGAATTATCAATATATATTTTATGCCTGTTTTTTCTATTGAATCCTTTATTCATTCAACAAATGGTACTTTACTTCAGAGAATAAAATTTCAATTTGAAATACTATAAACGAATGGTGTGATATGAAGGCTGCAGTCTTGAGCAAATTTGGTCTTGAGAATCTAAGAATTGAAGAAATGGATGAACCAAAGCAAAAACATGGCTTCATAAGGATTAAGACAAAATTTGCTGGCATAAACCCGCTCGAATATAATGTTATTGCAGGAAAGGTACTTTACGGCGTCTCTCCCATGCCCCATATACCTGGTTCGGAGATATTCGGTGAGTCTATGGATAATGGGAACCTAATCAAAAAGGGTGACAGGGTAATCATATATAACAGGGAATATGACGGCAAATGCAATCTCTGTATTTCTGGAAAAGAGTATTTATGTCCGAATGGTGGACTGTGGGGAGTTATGTCAAACGGTGGGTATTCTGAGATTATAAGCGTTAGGGAGGAGAACGTATTCAAGGTTCCAGACACAGTGTCGGATTATGTAGCCACCTCCCTACCCATTGACGCAATCACAGCTTACCATGCGCTGAAAGAAGCCAACTCAAAACCGGGAGAAAGCCTTCTTGTATATGGCGCCTCAGGAAACACTGGGTTATTCTCTCTTCAATTGGGAAGAATTTTTGGAATGAAAGTAACAGCAATTTCAAGGAACGATTTTGTGAAGGAATTTGGAGCAGATGAAATCTTTTCAATGGAGAATATTCCGCTGGAACTTGAAGCTGATGTAATAATAAACCCACTTGGAGGAGAGATTTTATCCGGGAGTTTGAGTCACTTGAGAAGAAGGGGCAGGCTTGTAAGCTTCGGTGTTCTAACGGGGGTGAAAGGAGTGATCGATATAGGTAAATTGTATACACGGGAGCTCAGAATCATAGGTTCCACAGGAGGAAGCAGAATGGATTTAATTGAGTTGTTATCTATAGCCGATAAAGAAAACCTTAGGGTTCAGGTTGATAAGATATTCCCACTAAGTGATATAAAGAGTGCCTTGAACTATTTTTCCGGGAAAAGAAAGGGTAGAGTTTTACTCAGTTTCCAGTGAAGACAGAGACTTCAATTTTCTTATCCTTTCTGTGATTACTCCACCATAAATATAAGATGCAGAAACCAGTATATCCGCACCTGATCGTGACGCAATTGAGGCATTCTTATCGTTAATTCCTCCATCTATTTCTATCAATGTGTCCAATCCATTTTCATCTATGTAATTTCTCGCCTTCTTTATTTTACTTGTGGTTCCCTCAATGAAACTCTGTCCAGAAAAACCAGGGTGCACACTCATCAAGACAAGCATGCTAGCGCCATCCAGAATATCCTTAATCTCATCGAAAGGAGTTTCCGGATTCAAAACTATACCATAATTTTTCCGGTACTCTTTTACCTCTTTGAAACATTTTAAAAGGGGAACGTTTGATTCATAATGGAAAAGCAGAATATCAGCCCCGGCATCAGCAAAAACCTTCCAGTATCTGGAGGGATATGTCACCATCATATGAGCTTCCAAAGGCAAATCTGTGCATCTTCTAACGGCCTTTAAAAGATCTGATCCCATTGTTATGTTTGGAACAAAGTGCCCATCCATTATATCAAGATGAAACTGTCCTGCACCTCCTAAAACAGATTGTTCTATCTCATATTTGAGATTTTCAAGTTTGCACGAGATAACCGATGGAGATATAATCATAGTAAGGTATTGGTAACACTCTATTATTTTTTATACATTTGGGAAGATTTAACTTTCACACTATTAAACATTTAAAAAATTAATGTCAGGTTAAATATTCCTCATTATGTGACGATAAATCTATATACAAATGATTTAATGTAACAGTATGGTGGACGAGAGAGATTCGATTTCAGGAAAGCCACCCGAAGTGATATCGGAAAAAATGATTAAAAAGTTAATTGTGGTGAAAGAGGATATTATAAGAAAATATGAAAAATTAAAGGAAAAAAGCAAATTATCACACACACTCCAAATATTAGATGAACTAATTCAAATGGAAAGGAAAGATATAGAAATACTTGAAAGTGCAGACAGTTCCAGTGGTGTGATGTACTCAAGAAGAACAGGAAATGAAGACGACTTTGGAATGTTGGATCATATAGTGTCTCTCGAGGAAAACCCGACAGGAGATGACCCAAAAAGCATTCTTGCGTGGTCCATATCGAAATCAGATGCCATTTACAAAATGTCAGAGTTGTTGGCAGAGGACTATGAGAGTGAGAATATCAAAAAACTCCTTTTGAATATAGCAGAAAGTGAAAAGAAAAGAAAGAACAGGTTAACGATTCTTTATGACGAACTGATAAACAAAAATGATTGGTAAAACAGAAACATCATCCAAAAACTCGAAATAGCCCAAAAGCGTTAATTATCAAAGTAGGTTAACAGTAAGATGAAGGATGGGGTGGACATTACAAAAGGTCTTTTCCGAAGGGAGTTAAAGATATTTTTTTCCCTATATCCTGCCTTCAGAAAATTTCTTAAGGATAGAAAAACCGCGAAAACAGAAAATGGAAAGGATTGGGATTATAGAAGGGAGAGGAATGGAAAAAAGGCAGTGGAAAAATTCATCGAACTTGGGCCAACATTTGTAAAACTGGGGCAGATCCTCTCTGCTCGTCCGGATCTTTTACCCAAGGAATATATAAGATCATTTGAATTGCTGCAGGACAGTGTGCCACCTGCTCCATTTTCAGAAGTGGAACCAATTATCAGAAAGAATCTTGGGAATTACAAGGAAATTTTTGAAGATTTCAATCCTGAGTCCATTTCGGCTGCCTCCTTGGGCCAGGTCTACAGAGCCAGATACAAGGGAAAAGATGTCGCGGTGAAGGTAAACAGGCCGAATGTAGAATTCATGGTAAAGAGAGACATAATCATCCTCGATAAAATTTTGCATTTTGCAAGGGGAAGATTGGAAAATTTCCTGTATGTCAGTCTCACAAATATATTGAGGGAATACAGGAAAAGGATTATCCAGGAATTAGACTACCTTCGCGAATCATCTAATTCGAAAAGAATAGCCAAGAATATCCAGGGAAGGGAGAAGGTTATCGTGCCCGCAATTTACGATGACCTCACCACATCACAAGTTATGGTGATGGATTACATAAGTGGAACAAAAATTACAGATGTAAAGTCACTGAAAGAAAAAGGGATCAACGTATCTAAACTTGCATATGATCTGGATATATCATTTATAAGAATGCTACTTAGTGACGATATTTTCCATGCGGATCCTCATCCAGGAAACCTGTCAGTCACTGACAAAGGCGAGATCATCCTATATGATTTTGGCATGGTAGGTGTTCTGGACGGCAACACAAAGTTCTACCTGATGTCCCTTTACGACGGACTAACCAGAGGCGACATTGACCAGATAGTCGATTCGTTGATTGGAGTAAAGGCGCTGTCTCCAGCAGCCAACAGAGGTGTGATAAAAAGAAGTGTAGAACTTGGTATGTCGGGACTATCCGGGAAGAGGGCAGAAGAAAGCGAGATAAGAGAACTTCTGGAGGTGGCTAATGACGTGGTGTTTGAATTTCCCTTTAGACTGCCAACCTCGCTTGTTCTCTACATGAGGATGAGTTCGCTGCTGGAAGGAATTTGCCTGCTTCTTGATCCAGACTTCAAATTTGTAAAGGTTCTGATAAAACTATTTCGTGATGAAGGATTATTAAAGGAACTTTACGAAAAACAGATCAGCATGTTTTTGGAGGAGTCAGTCAGATCGATTGAAGCAGGGGTATCACTTCTACCTCTGCTGCGAAGGAAGCTGGAAAGTGAGGAAGCACAGGTAATCCAACCAAGAAGTGGAAATATTCCCATGTCAATTTTCGGTGGCTTTCTGGTTCTTGGAGGGGTATATGAATTTGGGAAAGCTCAACTCATTGGAATCGTGATGATAACAATAGGGATTATAGCTGGCATCTTATCGATGAGAAGAAAATAGACTTTAGATAACGTCGGAGCTGCAAACCAATCAGTGCCCAGTAATCTGGTCGAAATGCAGTAAATAATATGCTTTTAATGAAATTTATGCAAAACCCAATGGATTTTGAAAATTCCTTTATTTAAATGTGAAAAAATATTAGTAATCCCTAATAATTCCAT
>JAJZXP010000222.1 GCA_021806345.1 Thermoplasmata archaeon
GAAGAAATCGAAGGCACTTGTGGCGGCAGCCAACAAGCTCATGAAGATTGTATACTCGGTCCTAAAGGAGAAGAGACCGTACTACAGTAATCAAGCTCAATAGAGAGGCCTCGCTTTTGTCCCTGATGGAAAGCATCGTGGCTTTGATTGAGGGAATCTGTTGGGAAATGGCCGGACTATCCATAGTGTCGGAGAGCGGCGGATAGGTGGATGACCGATTACATTTCCATGTCACGATCCGGGGAGCAGAGGAGGTTATTAAGAAAAGGTTAAAGAGGCATCAATCCATTGATGCCTATAAAACGGTATCCCTCTTAACATAGGTGGACAATATTATTTCTTGAACATTTCCCTGTAGTCCTTTATCATTTCCGGGTTTGCATTCCTCAGATAGCCGTACTGACTGAGGTTGTACTTGTTGATCTTCAGTTTCTCCAACATCTTCTTACCAATCAAGTCTAAGATTTGTGCAGGACCTTTTCAATTTTACAACAGATTCGATTCACTACTGGTGAATACTTTACAATCATTGTCATTCAATCTTCCTGACAACAATTTCTCCTTTCACTTCGTAAAATCCAATATGATCCGATGTTGACACATTCAACCTGTCTGCAACTTCTTTCGGCAGGGTAATCCTCAGTGATGATCCTCGTGGTGATGTTCTTGATACTGCTATTAGTTTGTCTGGCATTGAGAGGGTAATAAGTGGAATAAGTTAAATATTTTTAGATTCTTTGGATCATAGAATGTCAAACTTTCTTCCTTAGAGCTAATGGAGACAAATATTAATATCGAACAATTACCTAATTTATGAAATGCCTAAATTGTGAAAAGCAGAATCGAAATTCAACAGCTAGGAGCTGGTGTTATAAGCTTTATGTAATATCACATTTCAGATGTTCTGAACGTTGGAATAACTTTGAACTATACAGGGAAATAAGAAGCCGTTCATTTATTCCTGAACAGAGGTATTGATCGCTAATGCCAATCACAAGATTTGATTTTTTATTCTGGAAAAAGAAATTTACCGATCTTGGCTATCCATTGTCAGAAGATAAAATACCGACACAGTTTCTACATGACAGGAAAGCTATTCCATCAGGTGTGAACCTAAAAGAAGCCAGACTTGTATATCATGATCCTTTGGGAATAGACCTAATAGTTCTCGAGTTTGACAGAATGCCCTCTAGAATCGGTGCATCCAGGATTGCAAGATATTGGAAGGAACATCAGGGCGGAAGGCAGCTTTTGATATTTACTGATGGTAACGCGAGTTATGCTATCGTGATATCTGGTGCCGTTGAAAAACCGGATACCAAATTAAGAATTCTAAGCCTTTCTGACAAGTTATACAGGACCGATACAGAAGCCCTTGAAACGTTGAGATATACCGGTGATTCAAAAAGTTTAAGGGAACATTATGACCGGAGTTTCCTTCCATACGAGAAAGTTAGAAAAGATTTCTTTGAAAGATATCGCAGCCTCTACAAAGATACAGTAAAAAGCGTAGAACCAGTGTTGGGAGATAATTCCAACTCCTATGCTCAGAGGTTTCTTGGAAGGCTCATGTTTCTTTACTTTCTCCAGAGAAAAGGGTGGCTTAAACAAGACAAGAGTTTCGTGGATTCTATTAAGGATTATAGTGAACTGAATTGGGTCTTCTACGTTGGTCTGAGCACCGATGGAAATACCGGTCTTCCGTATCTTGATGGCACCCTTTTTGAAAGGGAGGACTATCTCACCCCTGAAAAGGAGGAAATGATAAAAGACGGAATGAATATGATTTTCAAAAGGGCAAGGGAACTGTTTAACCAGTACAACTTCACTGTGGATGAGCTATCCCCGAGAGAGGTCGAGGTCAGTCTGGATCCTGCCATGATTGGTACAATATTCGAAAACATGCTTCCAGAAAATGAAAGAGGATCCAAAGGTACATTTTACACCCCACCGGAGGAGATATCGTTCATATGCAGGAGGGCCCTAGCATCGTATCTCCATATTCAGGAACCTGTGAAGAAAATAGAAGGGAAGGATGTGCTTAGGGATGGAATTTCCACGTTAATAGAGAAGCTCCACAACGAGAAGAGCGAAAAGGAAGTCAGAGAACTTAGGGATAAGATTCTTTCCATAACCGTACTGGATCCTGCTGTAGGTTCTGAGGGGTTTCTCCTAGGTATGATGCAAGAGATGGTGGATCTCCTAAGACAGGCCGATGAGACCGTTGGCTGGTACCAGGATGTGGATATCTATAAATCTACAATACTTCAGAATTTATTTGGCTTCGACATAGAAGATGAAGCAATTGAAATTGCAAGACTGAGGATATGGCTCTCCATGATCGTGGACAAGAAAGAACCGGAAGCTCTTCAAAGCCTTGACCTCAACATTGTTAAGATTTCAGATTCGTTAGTTAGGTTAGACGGAGTTCAGAGAAAACTTGGGGACGAACTAGAATCCACATGGGATGAAATGCGCACCATAAGAGAGAAATTTGCCAAAGCAAAGAAGCAGGATGAAAGGGTCAAACTTCGCAAGGAGCTGCAGAGGATTCAGGGGGATATTGAGAAGAGGACAGGAGTAAAGGGAGGTATAATTGAGTCTTGGGTACCGAAACCTGTGGACATAATTGTAATGAACCCACCCTATGTAAGACAGCAATCCATACCTAATGATAAAAAAATGTACTATTCCTCAAATTACAATGTTAATGGTAAACCCATAAACAAAAAGTCTGATCTTTATTGTTATTTTATCTTGAGAGCGCTAAATCTAATCAATCCAGATGGAATCATTTCTGTTATATCCTCAGATAAGTGGCTTGAAACCGGATACGGTGAGGATCTGCAAAAGGCATTGTCAAGCAGGTTGATTGGGGTCTATGGCCAGAGGGAGAGAACATTTGGGGCAGATGTGAACAGTATAATATTTGTATATGGCAGCAAGACGGATAGTTCCAAAACAACAGAGTTCGTATATTTGGAATCCTATTTTTCACTTTCAGTGAGGAATCATGTGCAGTTTGTGAGGAAAGATCTGAAACCTGGAAAATGGTTCTATCTTAGAGCACCGAAATTGTTCATGGAGAAAATATTTCCGAAGTTGACGCACAAGCTTGGCGACTTTGCAGAAATAAAGTTCGGCATTAAAACTGGTGCCAACGACTTCTTTTACATGAAGGATGTCTCGCCATCTTATGAGGCAGATTATCTTGCAAATCCCAAGAAATTTGAGGACTGGGGGGTTAGTGCGAAGAACGAGAGGGAATTGAAGGAGCATGGCCTGATTTACATTGAGAACGAAGTAGGAGAAAGGTTTATTTTAGATGCGAAAGATGTCATGTCTTTAGTAAGAAGCCCGAGAGAAGTAGACTCTTATATATTAAGGAAGCCGAAAAGCTACGTGTTTTATACAGATCAAAAGAAAGAGCCTGGTGTTTATTCTCGTAAGTATATAGAATATAATATGAAAAAAAACTATGTGATACAAAAGGGAACAAGAAAAGGAGAGGTGGTAAATGGAGTACATTTGCTGGATAGCGTCTCGAAAAATCGTCCCAAATGGTATAATCTTCGAAGACTAGCTCCTGCTAATTTAATTTCAAATGAAGTAACACATGAAAGACATTTCACAGTTTATTCGCCTAATCCAATTTTGGCGTCAGATATGTTTATTTTAATCTATCCGATAAAAGTTGAGGCTCAAATAATTCATCTGTTTATGAATTCTACTCTTTTTTATATCCTTAAGGAGCTTTTAGGTAAAAGGATGGGCGGTGGTGCACTAAAAATTTAAGTCGACGACTATAAAGAGACCCCTGTACCTGATTTAACAAAGATTTATCTACCTAACAATGAAATAAAGTTCCATAGAAACGTAAGTAGATATTTTGATGAAATTAGGATGACGGAGAGAAAGGAAATGGACGATTTTGTAATTACCTCGTTAGGTATTAGAGACTATCCATTGGACGAACTATATAATGAATTTGTACATCTTGTTGAAGACCGCCTTATTAAGGCTGACAGGAACCTAAAATCACAGGAGGAACTAGATGAGCAAGATAATTGATAATGAAAAGGAGAAGATGTTTGGTATTCTCAATAAGGAACTATCAGGCGTCGATGAGCTTGCGTTTGCCTCCGCCTACTTCAACATAAAAGGTTTCGGGCTTATCAAGGATGCAATTAAGGATAAACCGCTCAAATTCCTAGTGGGAAGACCACAGGATGAAAGTATCTCATTCGAGGAGCAGATCGTTAGGGAGCTAGAAGAAAATGAGGATGATCCGCAGTACTACAATCTTATGACAGAGGCCGTAGCGTATTTTTCTGACGTAAACAGATCAATTAGAAAGAAAAATGGCCCTTTTTTTCATGGAAAGGCATACATAGGGGTTTCTCCATCCCTTGAGGATGCGAAACTTGGTGTTGGCATTGTTGGTTCCAGTAACTTCACCTACGCGGGTCTGAAAACCAACAGTGAACTTAACGTAGTTAATACCGACAGGGAACTCCTAAATGATATAAGCAAATGGTTTTTGGAAAAGTGGAATTCTGCAGAAGATTACAAAGATGAGTTCCTTTCCTTTCTGAATAATTATACAGTCACTCATACACCATACGAGGTTGTGGCAAAGGCCCTATATGAAAATTACAAGAATGATCTTGAGGAGTCAGAAAAGATCAAGATAATGGGCCTAAAGAAGTTCCAGATTGTATCTTTGCTTGAGGCTAGGAGGATTCTTTCCTCCTATAATGGCGCCGTTATAGCAGATTCAACCGGACTCGGAAAGACAAGAACCATGATAGCCCTCGCCCATGAGGCTCGTAAGGACGAAAGGAAGGTTTTACTAATAGCTCCAAAAAGTGTTCTGAAAACAACATGGGCCAAGGAAATGGAGACTGTTGACACACACATAGATACTGTAAATTCTGAATATGTGTCGGCAAATCCAGATGAATTCCTTGAGAAATACACCCGTAAGGGTAGCAATTTCATCCTTGTGGACGAAGCACATTACTTCAAATCCTCATCATCAAACAGGTACAAGGCACTCAGGGATCTAATACTTCACAATAATGCCCAGGTTGTTCTTGCTACCGCAACCCCAGTAAATAATAGTCTTATGGATCTTTACAACCTCATAGCTCTCTTTGCTGCAGATGATTCTATTCAGGATCTCACAGGCACCACTCTAAAAGGGTATTTCTCGAGCAATCAAAGGATGTTAATTGAAGGGAAAAGTTTCGAGATGTCTCAGGTTCTTGAAAGATTTGTGGTCAGGCATTCGAGGAAATTTGCACAAACAGTCGAACCAGATTTGAGCTTCCCGCAGAGGATTATTGATAAGGATGAGAATAACACATACAAATCCACAATACCATATGATGATCTAGATTCCAAGCTTCAGCGCGTGCATTTTGCCACTTATGATCTTTCGGTGGACAGGTTTTCCAGCCTAAGATTACCAACTGGTGAGACAATATCGCAGTTTGCTGAACACGAAAAGAAGGAAAAACTGAAGGATTTGGTAAAAACAATTGTTATCCTAAATATGTTCAAGAGGCTTGAAAGTTCACTTGTTGCTTTTAAGGATACCGTAAATTCAATTAAGGATTACATGGTAAACGCGAAAAGTTTTGCTGAGAAGTCAGGATATTTCCTTCCTCGTTCAGCATCTGATGATCCTTTATTCGACTTTGATGAGGAAATTCCTGTAGACATATTCAGCAATGATAAATACAAAGACCTTAAAGAAAAGTGCATTCTTACACAGGAAGAGAAAGAATGGTTCATAAGGTCCTGCGATGAGGACATTAAACTTCTTGATGAAATAATTTCAGAATTACCTGAAAAAGATACGAAAATTGATGCAATTCTTGCAAGGTTGAATAAGATCATTCTAGGATTGAAAGAACCGAATGGTATTGTTATTTTCACACAGTACACCGCCACGGCGATGGAACTCTTCAACGCAGTTAAAGGAACCAAAGTAAGATCGTACCTTACGACCGGAACCAAATGCATGGATGCGAGCGGAAAAGCATCCGATACAACGGAAATTGTGGATGATTTTCAGGTACACGGCGGCATTATAGTAAGCACCGATGTTCTCAGTGAGGGGCAGAATCTTCAGAATGCACAATACGTAGTAAACTATGATTTCCCATGGAATCCCGTAGTCCTGATACAGAGGGTTGGTAGAATAGATCGAATGGGTTCGAAACACGATAAGGTATATCTAATAAACATGATGCTTGAAAACTCAAACAAAGATGACGGGCAGTCGCTCGAACATTTCATAGGTCTGATGGGAAAGCTTTATCAAAAAATCACAGGTATAAAGGCAACGATAGGCATTGATTCACCCGTTCTAGGGGAAGATGCAGATCCAAAGGATTTCGGCAAAACCCAGAAACTGATATCAGAAGGAAAAAGTGATATTCTCTTGGATCTGGAAAAGGAGTTGGAACAGTTCACAAATGATCCCAAGGATCAGCTTATGGAAATGATCGACCAGAAGGGTGAGGAGTGGATCAAGAGCATACCGAGAGGAATCGGCGCATTCAAAAGGTATGATAAATCCGGGCTTTTCTGTCTTTTCACCGACGGGGAAAAATTTTACTGGAACCTTCAATTTGACGGCGAAAAGACTATTGTAAGCGACCCTGGCGAGATAATCTCGGTTCTCTTAAAAGACGGTAATCAGGACACTAGTGGACAGAAGATTGAATACGGTGAACTTGTGGGAAAACTGAAAGATTTAAAGGAGAGAGTCAGGGAATCTATTTCTAGGGAGTCTCAGAGGAGAAAATCATCTTCTTCAATTCCAGGTCTTACAAAGCAAGCTAAGACCGTATATGAAAAACTTATTCAGTTCGACGAGGAGATAGCACTTAAATTCAGGCAGTTGGCAAGCAAGGATACCCTTGTGAGGTCACTTTACGAATCGTTAAATGAAGAGAATTTTTTTGAATTCGCCGAGGGGATTATAGTTAAACAGTTCAATGCAAATGCCCCATCCGATGAAAAACAGCTTTCATTGAAGAGAGTATGTTGGTGTCTGCTTTCCAAAGACAAAGATATAGTCGAATTCAGCAACCCCTAAATGAAGAATGAATTACAGGTTGTCCATGGGATATTTAAGTTAGGGAAAAATCGACATTAGCAATTTTTAGACGTCAATGAAAAAAGTTCTTAGGAACACCTATATTTTTCCAATCAATGCAATATCTCATTCTCACGAAGATCATGCGATTGCGACTGTCTTGGTATGATCTGAACTTTTGGCACGGCCATTTCATTTGTCTCAATATGTTCTGGTTGAGATTGTGTTAATGGCTTATTTCCCACCTGAAGTAAATCTTTTATTGCGTTGTAGAATTCCTTTCTAAACAGATATAAACCAAAAGCTAGCCCAAGCAAACTGATTGTCACTATAAATCCCACGTTTTGTTTATTGCGTTTTTCAGCAGCTCTTTGTTTCTCCTCAATTAGATAATGAGCCAATTCTGAATCATTCTGTTTTGGATAATATTCTCTCCGCTTCGGTAACTCAATTAATCCCTGTTTTGTTGGTTGTTTGACAGGTTCTGAATATGTCTCGAGAGGCAAATTAGAAGGCAATCTATCTTCTCCGTGAATATTGCGAAAATGTCGAACCAAACTTGAACGATAGTTACTTTTGAATGTCCATTTATCACAGCTGTATACCGCCATTTGTATCCAATATATTAGTATAAAAATTATATGCTTAAATTATTCATAGTCATCAATAATGCGAATTCGCAACAAAAAACCGACAAAAGCGACGCATAAGCGATAGAATAAAATAAATAACGTTTACGAAGCGACTAAACCTCAAGTTTTACGACAAAACCCGAATAAACCTCAAGTTGTGCTAACAACCGATACAACAACCAGATTAAACCTGAACCGCAACAACCGTAACAGCAAATAAACCTAATAAACCTGAAAATAGAACTTAAGAAAGCGACGCATCTTTATTTTTGCGACATTCCTCTCCTTTATTTCAATCTTTGAACCCAGGTTCATTAATGTTTCAAACCTATGCATATGCCCCCCATATTTAGACATACTGCTCAATACTTGATGATTGCTCCCTGTTAATTTTACAAATTCGGTATTTTTAAAATTCCTACGAGATAACAATGAATAAGCTTGAAGGCTCATAAAGTGCATTTTAACATATGAATACGCTTGAAACGCAACATTATATGCTATATAAAGAAATAACAATAATAATTAAGGAGGCAACATCACTGAATATTGTTAGTATGTGATCGTATTACAGATATTTCATTAACTATGAAAAATCGGCAACTTTTTTCTGTTATCTATATCCTCCGATAGAGAATGGGGCTGACCGGATTCGAACCAGTGACCGCCTGGTTATGAGCCAGGCGCTCTACCTAGCTAAGCTACAGCCCCTGATCCTTGTTGTTTGGGATAGTTGATAACGTACTCACTGATAAA
>JAJZXP010000258.1 GCA_021806345.1 Thermoplasmata archaeon
GCATCAGGAGATGTTTGTGCGGTATGCAGAAAGTCAAAATTAGAGAATGCCCATCATTAACGGTGTAGAGTGTGTCTCTTCTTGGGCTGTATGCTGAGTTTCCGCATTTTTTACGAAATGTTTATTATGCCTTCACTGATTTTGGCAGGCTGCTTAAATTAACAGGGGTTGTAGCTTAGCATGGTTTGAGCACCCGGCTGATAACCGGGAGGTCACCGGTTCAAATCCGGTCAGCCCCATCTTAAAAGTGGGGATATATACAGAGGTGTGAAATTTTGACCTTTTTTTACATGATAAAATTTCTAGAGAACCGTGTTCAAAACCACCAAATAACAATTCATCAAGAATTACAATTTCAAAGAAGTTATATTATTAATCCGTTTAAATTTCAAGGTGACAATGACAGAAGTTTTTGCAGAAATTGAAAGAATTCATGAACCCGGTTCTGACTGGAAACCTGATGTTTATACTACTTATAGAGATGAAATACCCATCAATGGGCCCAAAGACGTGGAAAAATTAAAAGCAGAATGTTCGCAACTTGAAAAGGAATCTGCCAAAGAAGGCTATTTTGATAAATTTAGAGTTAAGTTTTATAAAAAGATTGAACCGTATGAGACAAGTTATGGCCATCACGATGACTATAAAATGAGAAAGGTTGTGGGCACATACATTTCTGAAGAGGATGCAATGGCAGAAATATTAGGGTCAGAAAACAAATAGAGAAGATTGTTGATATATTTAGATCGAATAATAAAGAGATTATTCCGTTTTAGTACCTTACTAAAGATTCGTTTACAAAATTTAGTGGATATCTTGCAAGTTTGCACTCAAAGAACTGTGTTGCATAACCAATTCAATGATTTTTATTTAAAATAAGATGGGTGTTATTTGTGCAAGACAACAACCCATCAGCTCAAGCTCATGGAAAGGAACATAATGAAAGGATATGGTCCCTCTACAATGAATCGCTGGTCAGACGTATGAAGAATATCCTTGATCTCAAGGATATTGAGAATTACAGGAATGATCTTGATCTGTGCCCCTTAATTTTGGACAGATATTCCGTCTTCCAATGAGACATTTTCCTTCAACCTCATTTTCTTCTCAATCCTGTTCTTCAACATTCTCTCCTCTCTTCTGTTCTTTCCTTCCAGGAATCTATCCCTGAAGCCATCTTCCTCACGCAGTCTCCTTTCAAATTCATCCGGTGGAAGATAATCAATGGATGAATGCGACCTTACAGTGTATAGTCAGTGAATGCAGATTCCATCAGTCTCTTGGCATCCTGAAATGTTTCCAGATCGCTGACCCATATGTAATCTGTCTTCAGTGAATTGTGGAACGATTCAATATCTCCGTTGTCTTCAGGCGTATGTTTCTGGATATATTCTGATCTTATTCCCAGTAATTTCACGGATTCCCTGAACTCCCTAGAGATATACTGCGGTCCATTGTCAGTTCTGAGAATGAGATTGTGCATTCCGCCATGGGGGGACCTCACTGCATAAGCCTTCTCAACTGCTTTAATGCAGTCCCTTGCTGTGCATGTTTTTGAGAATTCATAGGATATCCATTTCTTGCTGAAGCAATCCTTTATGCTCATGAGATAGTGCATTCCGTCCCTTGCAGTACCAACATAATGGATGTCTGTCTCCCATAACCGGTCAGTGTTGTCAGGCTTAGTGAGATCCCTTCTTCTGGTTCGGTTCTTATGCCTTGCATATGGCAGTGCAAGGCTGTTTCTCCTCATGATCCTCCCGACCGTCTTTATATTCACATGAATGCCGGAATTCCTCATGAGTGCCCATATTCTCCTGTAACCATAGGTTGTCCGCTCTGACGATAACCGGATTACCTCAGATTCAATGTTCTCCTAGATTCTGGGCTTCCTCCTTCCTGATCTCTCTGTCCTTCTGTAGTAGATTGATGATCTGGGGACATCCATTGCCTCGGATATCCTTGATGTGGTCATTGCAGGCCTGAGGCTTTCAATGGCCATGGCTATTTCCTCCCCTGTCGATTTTTTTTAATACATCCCTGTGATCGTGATCCCCAACAAGCCTCTTGAGATCGTCAATCTCTTTCTGGTATTCATTCCCCTTTGATGATTCTCCAAGCCCCTTTCTTCCACCCTCAAGGAAGCGTTCCTTCCATCTGTGGAACTGTGCCACAGAAACGCCATGCCTTCTGCACAGTTCAGCAATGTTTGTGGCCGTGAATGATTCAATGACAATCTGTTCCTTCTGCTCAACTGTGAATTTCTCTGGGATGTAAATCACCTTTTCCATGGGGAGGGTGCAGGAAGTCTGCAAAACCCCTCTGGACTCCCCCTTATATCTACTTAGCTCTATATATTCTCTCTTATAACTGTCCAGATGATAAAGGGAGCACATCACCCTTCCTGGGGATGTGTGTTACAGGGACAAGGGTTATTTCGGATCTGAGTGCAGGGGAATCAACGGTACAATGGATCGTGCTGTGAGGAACAACAAGCTTCCAGTGAGGAGCATAAGACGGAATATCCGCATATCTCGCATCAGATCAAAGGTAGATCATCCATATGCATTCATGAAGCGCATGTTCGGATTCTCACATAACTTCGTAACAGAGGTACAGAGAGTGAGGGTGAAGACATACTTCACAGCCATATGTTATAATCTCATGAGATCAAGATATCTTGACCGGATAGAGTAAGCCATCGAAATTTAGAGAAAATACAGGGAAAAACATGGTGAAATTCACCATGTTTACATAAATTTCAGGCATGATTGGCTGATTTTACAATGTTTAGGGAAGACATTGTACTGTATCGAATGGTTTTGGGAAATCCTCAAGTTTTAATCAGCAACATCATGACTTTCTAAGGGCGTTTTGTCTCCCTTTACTGGTCCGAACTCTCCAAGATCTTCAATTCACTCTGTCTAGATTTCCATTTTGAATCGAGAAAGAACAAGATTTACTCTTGGAACATGAACGCCTCGGATGAAATCAATGCGCTCCTAAATTACTCCTATGCTCTCCTGGAATCTATCATAAGGAAATACATGAATGCAGTATGTCTTGATTCCTCTATTGGATTTTTACATGAAATCGCAAAGTCAAAGACTCCTCTTATTTACGATATACAGGAACTCTTCGGGTGGGCTTACGACATTTCGGTAATAGAACTACTTGTGGACAAGAAACTGAAGAAATCTTTGTTCATTACGACTGAGAACTACCACATCAGGCTTAAGCCGGAAACTGCAAGACTTCTTATTGAGAAATTCAGATTGAATATAAATAAGAAATATCCGTATAAAGGAAAATTATACGCTCTGGAAACAATCATACTTGAGACTCTGAAGAAACTTGCAAATTTCATCTCTGGAAAGGCAAATTCGTTTTACCCGGATATACCTGAATTTATGTTAGAATACATGGAAAGCGACATTCAGGAAAAAATAATTAATATGACTCCTGAAGAGAGAAAAGCGAGAAAAATAAATAAATCTACATTATGGTAGTTAAAGAAGAATATTGTGATAGGGAAGAAAACAAAGGTGTACAAGAGGGTACGAGACAAATTGTTTGAAATTAAAATAAAAATCAATTTGGTAAGAGTAGGATAAATGATGACATCATTTAAGGTTGTACCATACAAAAACATCGCCGAGGAGCGGAAATTCCGACTAGAACGATTCCACTTTTATCCTGCAACAATGACGACTAGTCTATCCGATTTCGTAATAAAGAGATATTCCAACGAAGGCGACAATATCTTGGATCCATTCTGTGGAACTGCAAGCATATTGAGGGTTGGCAATATATTATCAAGAAATGGCGTGGGTGTTGACAGCAATCCGCTAGCAAGTATGATTGCAAAGGTATCGTTGACTAGCTATGATGCCGAACAATTGGTTGATAAACTAGAACTTCTCTTAGACAATATTTCTGCAATTGAATTTGACCAGGAGTTTGTCAATATGAATAACTTATCATACTGGTTTGAAAAAGAACCACTAGACGCTATTGCGAGCTTGAATCACGAGGTTAACCTTTTGAAGAAAAGGAGTATTAGGGAATTTTATAAATTGACTCTATCTTCAATTGTAAGGTCCATATCCAAAGCGGATCCGAACATATCTCCTCCTGTTTATTCAAAGTACATGAGACTCAAATACAAATTAACACCTAGAGACGAGGTCATAAGGAGGTTTGAATACGCTGCTACTCGAAATATTGCGAAAAGTCAAATCAACAAAGAAAGAATAAGACCTGATTCCATTGTAAGAATTCATAATACAAACACTGACAATTTTCTTCATAGAGATAAGAAAGTCTACGAGTTGATTTTTACATCGCCACCATATGCCGCTGCGCAAAAATACGTAAGGAGTACAAGCTTGGAGTTAATGACCATTTTCAACAAAAGCAGGAAGGATCTAGTTGAACTTGACAAAGTGGACTTAGGTAGTGAAGCCGTGCGTAAGATCGATAGAAAATACACCGAAATTACTGACAAACTCATAAGAGTGAGCCTGAACAAGAAATACAAGATGATCTATGGTAGATACCTCTATAAATTGACTTTGCTATTTTCAAGAATTTATAATAAGTTAGAGGACAATGGCCGTTTTGTATTTGTAATTGGAGAGAACGCAACCTCTAAAGGGGAAGTCGTATCGTTGCTAAACCCCATAATAGATATAGCTGGTGACACTGGTTTAGAAATACATGAAAAGTTCATTGATCCTATAAGATCTAGAAATTTCTCTATTAAGAGAAATAATATGGTTCCTGCAATGAATAATGAATATCTACTTGTGTTCAAGAAAAGTGGGTAGTCCTTCTTCTGTTCTTAGTATCCAAGCTTTGCCAATACCCGTAGATATCTGTAACTCGTTTTTGACTCTTGGAGATGCATAAAAGATTATTTTATTAATTGGATATTTTTTTAAGTACAAGTATAACCCAACAGTTTGAGGTTTAGTTCCTAACGGAGCAAACATTACGTTCTTTTCAATGTATGCAAGAGAAGAAAAACGATTTTGAAGCTGAGAGTATACATTTATTGGCACCATGGAGTCTATTTTCTCAATATTTTGACTGCCTACTAAATTGATTATACTCTCGTTGAATTTTTCTGTTCTACCGGCCCATTCTTCCCTATAGGGCGGATCTGGAATGAAAAGCAAGCATTCAGACGGATCTATACGTTCATACAGGGCGGTTGCACGGTCCCCCTCGTAGCCCAAAATTATGGCTAATACAGAGTCATGTGCATAATCGTAATCCCCATAAAAGGTTGGCGGATTTACTATTTGATTGATCCCATCGCTCTGTGGGTCTGATAAGTCTTTATTATATTCTTCTGGTTCTGTATATAGCAATATTATACGATTTGAGGTCTTCATTCTCTCTATAGCTTTCAAAAGTAGTAATATATGCATTTTCGGAATTGTGCTTATATCAAAAACAATATTTATGGGTCTATCACCCGGTACGTTGCTTTCAATTAGTTCGACCACCTCTTCTATTACTGGAATTATTCTCTCTTCAGTTACATCTATATTTTTCATATTCGCATCATTTGGAATAGCGTCGAAAATTTTGTTGTGTGAGGCAATACTGTTTACCCTATCCTTATTATATTCTAGCAAAATAACTAAGTTTGGTCTATATTCAGGAAATAATATTCGAGCGGAGCCAACACTTCGATCTTCCCAACTCGATGAGAGCATATATATACTAAATTCTCCTTCAAAAGATCTAATTAGGGCATCTTTATTTTCAGATAATATAAGGTTAAAATATTTCTTCATTTCTTCACCAGTTTGGGAAACTATCCAAAGTGAAACCATTTGGCTTTATCGCTCCTTTTGCAGTATTTGAAACCCTTTCCATTATGCTCTTCTTTACTTGATCTCGTATAGATTGATCAATCAGGCCTGCTAATTCTTCCACAGTTACTTCAAGACCTCTCCATCTTGTCCTATAACTTAACCTAAGTGCAGGAGCATAGATCCGATTTAATGAGAAGTCTTTAGTCCTATTCTTGGAAGGATCTTTAGGAAGAGGAGTTCCTGATTCTGGTCTCTCCATTAGTATTGACTCCTTCACAGACTCATCAGTCAATGTTTTGAGATAAGAGAATCTCTGTTCCTCTAAGAGAACCGGATTAACAATACTAAAAGAAAGCGTTTCGGGCTCACTTAGATTGTTCAATAATTTTCTTCTTAAGAATTCCCCCACATCGATTATCATAGTGTATATTTGCTCACCTGCTTCACCAAAACTGTACTGTTTGGGTATACGATTTAACCACGTCCTTGATACGTAGTTGGCTGCTCTTCCTTGTGTCTTGGCAGGTATAGTAAATCTCTTACTAACATCAATTTTTTCTTCTTCTTCAGCTAAATAAAAAGCCATTCCAGCAAGGTTTAGAAACGTCCTTATCGTTCCAGATGATAAATATGCAAAAGTATCGAACCCGAAATACACCTTTCGTTTTCCAGATCTGTTCAGTAATCTAAAGGTTGCAGAAATTTTCGCCTTCTCCTCATATTTCTTAATATTTTCTTCTTTGAACTCGAGTTTATGGTCCTCCCTCATCTGTTTGATTTCATCCCTTATTTCTGAATCTGGGATCTCTATGAAATCTGGGTCAGACAATATTTCTTCTATATCTGTAGATTTGAAATTGCTAATTTTCAATAGATTCTCCGAAAGGACTTTAAGAAATCCTTTGTATTTTCTGAAATGACTAATATCTGTTAAATCATAATCTAAAGAAATAGGATGTAAATCGTGACCCAATTGTAAGGTCTGACCTTCTATAGTATTTGAAGAGAGAATTCCGTTATGTTTAGAGGCTACCTTTACCACAAAAAAACTGGCCGTTTTTATCCACTCATTAATTATTTCTTGTTGAAAGCCCAGTAGATTTTCGAACTCATCAAAAAGCAGGTAAAATCTCATTCCCTTAAGGTCTTCTAAATATCTCATTGTGCGAAATACTTCATCGAGAAAATTTGACCTTGTTGGTATCCAGTCAGGAACTCCTCCTTTGCCTTGTGGATATATCATTGTCTCTAAGTAAACACTTATTTTGGCAAGTTCAGAATTTAGTTTTCGAATAAGACCAATAAATGAATCAATCTTTGAATCGTTGATACCCATCTCAGACAGAATGGAATCAACAACAGTTTTTTCCTCTTCGTAGGAGATCGACAAGAATCTATATTGCTCTTTGTTTATTTTATCAAAATGCTCCAAAATCGCCTTCAGAATCTTCAAATTTAGTTCCTGCATCGTAAGGGACCTGCACATATCTATACCACTTTTTATAAAGGAGTCTGAATAAGAACCGTTTTCAATCTTTTCGTAAACTTTCACGAAATCTTCTTTTGAAAACCCTTGATTACCCTGCAATAGAATTAGTTTAGAGATTGTGGCGGGATCACTTATTGAAAGCGATCCTCTCTGTAATTTGAAATAAATTCCATAGTAATCTATACTGTTTTTTAGCATGTCCGCTGTGCTCTCACCGGCTATTCTTGGGAGAATGACTTCTGGCGTCATAGACCTCAAAATGGTTGTCTTTCCAGATCCACGACCACCAATGATCATGGTAGGTAGTGGACTTTTGATTGTTCCATACACCGACGCTATAGGCTCAGCAAAAGCCTTTGCTAGCAATTTATCGTCTTGAAATTGTTCAGCACGCACTCGACTAAAGGGGTTTTTTGAATCTGCACCCTCCAATTTGCTTAGTAAATCTGTTCTGGATTGTTCCTCGAAGTCAATGGTCTCTCCTTTAGTTTTCCTTTCTATGGCTTCACATAGCTTCTTTGCAGAGAAGCGTTCTGCGTTCAAATAGCCAATTGTGCTCGGCAAACCAGGGACATTGGAATCATCAAATCTGACCGGTAAAATATAATCCTCATGCTCTCTCATGAGCCTTTCTAATGCAGAATTAGCTTCCAGCTTTGGCCAGTCTTTCTGAACATATTCCTTAGAAATAAACATGATGCAATATCTAGCTTTATTCTTGAATAAATCAGTGAAATATTTCAATAGATCTTTACCCCAAAGATCAATTTCGTATGCTTGATCAAAAAAAACCTTAACCTCTTTGTTTTTTAGACATTGATAAATAGGTTCGACGTAATTTCTTTTCTCCCCTGCATATGAAAATGCAACATCAAATTGATAATCCAGATTGTTTTGATTAACAGTTATTTTCCCCACTTCCAGATTCAGCGACATTTATTTCTGACTTGAGCAGACATTATTCTATTGCTTATGTGCGAATTTTAATTGCACATTACATTTGGAGTCATAAAAATTTTTCTATACTATTACTGACTCTGGGACATAAGTCTTCATTCTCTTAGCACTATAACATAGACTCTCTTTCCGATGTACTTCTTGGCAACATCCACCTTTCCAGAATTTCCGAATGGTGTCACCGTTTTCTCATACACAGTTT
>JAJZXP010000230.1:0-22424 GCA_021806345.1 Thermoplasmata archaeon
ACAAAGTTCTACCTGATGTCCCTTTACGACGGACTAACCAGAGGCGACATTGACCAGATAGTCGATTCGTTGATTGGAGTAAAGGCGCTGTCTCCAGCAGCCAACAGGGGTGTGATAAAAAGAAGTGTAGAACTTGGTATGTCGGGACTATCCGGGAAAAGGGCAGAAGAAAGCGAGATAAGAGAACTTCTGGAGGTGGCTAATGATGTGGTGTTTGAATTTCCCTTTAGACTGCCAACCTCGCTTGTTCTTTACATGAGGATGAGTTCGCTGCTGGAAGGAATTTGCCTGCTTCTTGATCCAGACTTTAAATTTGTAAAGGTTCTGATAAAACTATTTCGTGATGAAGGATTATTAAAGGAACTTTACGAAAAGCAGATCAGCATGTTTTTGGAGGAGTCAGTCAGATCGATTGAAGCAGGGGTATCAATTCTACCTCTGCTGCGAAGGAAGCTGGAAAGTGAGGAAGCACAGGTAATCCAGCCAAGAAGTGGAAATATTCCCATGTCAATTTTCGGTGGCTTTCTGGTTCTTGGAGGGGTATATGAATTTGGGAAAGCGCAACTCCTTGGAATCGTGATGATAACAATAGGGATTATAGCCGGCATTTTATCGATGAGAAGAAAATAGACTTTAGATAACGTCGGAGCTGCAAACCAATCAATGCCCCAGTAATCTGGTCGAAATGCAGTAAATAATATGCTTTTAATGAAATTTATGCAAAACCCAATGGATTTTGAAAATTCCTTTATTTAAATGTGAAAAAATATTAGTAATCCCTAATAATTCCATATTAAAATGAATTCTTCAAGTAAAATGGGGAAATTAATGCAGGAGTTAACGGGGGGATACACTAAAATAAAGATCATCAGGTTCACTCTTATGATCTTCGCGATTCTCGATGCATCTGCTCACTTATATGCGTCGCCGGCATCATATCCGCTTGTTACATTTTGGCTGGAAATAGAGGTATCAGCTTTCATCATAATTGCAATTGTCTTCTGGATGGGACTGAAGATTTGGTACATACCAAGCATTCTTTTTAATATATTTAACCTGGTCATTTACCTAATATCTGGAATAGTTCCGCTTCCTCCCATATCTGGTGTTCCTCTTGTAGGTCACGTTGATTTTCTGAATTACTCATTTGGGAGAGCTTTCTCTCTGGTTGCGTGGGTATACATAATCTTAGTCGGCACAATGATGCTGAAATATGATAAGGGTTCAAAACTAAACGATCTTCTCAGGGAAGACAACGTTTAGAACTTTCTCTTGTCCAACAAAAGGAAATGCAAATATCCAAAAATGGCCGATACATTTCTCATAAACCATATTATTCCTACTTCATTCCACTCTATCTTTCCCTTCTCGATTTCATTAAAGACGGTTTTATTTTTAAATTTCAACTGTGCCCTTCCATATCCGTTCCAATAAGCTTGCCTAAGGAATGAAACCAGATTCTCTCTTGAGTTATGGGTAACTACACACTTTTCGCAAAGAGTTCCAGTGTTATCACTCATAAGGATCCTTAAATTCAGGTCTATATCCTCAGCAGTTACCATTCTATCGTCGAATCCACCCACTTTCAGAAAAACATCTCTTCGAATTCCCATGTTCATTGATGGTGCCGTTATTTCAAAGCCCTTGTAAACCAATTCAACTCTCTTGAATTTTGAATACTTTTTTGGTCCCTCCTGCAAAGTTTTACCAACTACCAGATCGAAAGTTTTCAGGCAATTGGACATTTCTTCCACCCAATTTTTCGAAGGCGTTGCGTCCCCATCTGTGAATAAAACGATGTTTGAACTGGCCATATCAACACCAATATTCCTTCCTTTTCCTCTTGAACTTCTTTTCTTTTCGAAAATAATCCTTGGCGAATTGATCGATCTTACTTCCTCTTCAGTGGAATCGGTACTGCAGGAATCCACAACAATAATGTTACATTCCACCGTTTGTTGAAGAAGTGTTTCGAGGGTGTTCCTAATCCTCTTTCCCTCGTTCAGTGTGGTAATTACCACTGTAGGTATTTCATTCAGACCCAGTCAGCTCTCCTAGCTTCGCGCTCCTTTTTTGTCTCTTTCTTGTATTTTTTAAAGTGCTCTTTGCAAAGATGCACCTTTGTCATTCCACTATCAAATGAAAATACCTTCTTTGCAAGTTCCGCAGGCACAGTTTGATGGCTTTCTTCATTGCATTGTGAAACATCGCATTTCTTTTCTGACATAAAACTTTAATCCAACCCAGGTTAATTAGATTTCCTCATAGGGAATGGAATGCCCGGAGTAAGCTCCCTTCTGTTAGCCTCTAAGGAGGTTGGCAGCATTCGACTATGCGTCCTACCTGGCCCTCGGAGTGGTTTCACTGGGCCCCTTTGGACTTGCTCCAGCCAGGTCGGTTTTTCCATCGTCCATCCATGAAACGTCAAACTCCAGTTATCATCCTTGGCATGGAAACGTATCTTTTCTTTTGCCGTAGCCGTCCCTCTCGGGACATCCTCTTACGGGATTGGCATCCACCCAGGAGGGGAGACTTTCCTCACCCCAAATTGGGGCGTAAGCTGCCCTCGGGCTTTCCAAAACAAAATGATAAAAAGAATAATAAAGCTTGTTAATGTTATCACTTTGCAAAATAAATTACGCTTTAGGCGCCCATTTCTTGGATTTTTCTCACATATTTCCTTGTCAAGAGAAGATCCGCTATTTCAGCAGGAAGATACACTATATCTGACTTGTGAAGATAAAAATCCCCTATACTGGTTGCAACTGGCAAATAATCTGCAAGGAAAGTTAGTGGTATCATTTCAATTTCTTCCTTAACTTTCTCTGGTTCCTTTTTCTCCTCTATCTTCTCCTCAGGCTTTTTTACCGGCGTGACTTCAGCATGTTCCTGCGGCCTTTCAATGTTGTCAAAGATAGCGGCCATGTGATTATGCATTTCCATTATGAACCTTTTTTCACTTGGGGCAAGCGGTTCATAAGTTTTGGAGGATATCTCAAAAAGAGAATCTCTCATTAACTTATCATATCTTTTTAAAAGGAAATTGTGCAGGCTCTTTTCCATCATTTCCTTTTTATCCATTATTTTTCTATAGTTTTCAATTTTAGACTGGGATACACTTTCCTTTGCCATTTCGTTTAATGTTTCAAGTGCTTCCTTAACTTCTTCATAAAAATTTGATCTGATTTTTTGTATTGACTGGTTTACTGACTCCACTCTGTAGTATTCCCTAATTTCCTTAGAAATTCGTTCTATTTCAGCTACTGTAAGTGTCATCTGTTCCAAAGCTATGATTTCCACCTTATTAAAAAATCTGTAGATCAATCAGACCTAAAAGCATGGTCTCCGTACACTTTCCTTGGGAGTTCATTGAAAACTTTTCTAATGAGTGCATCTCTTGTTTTTCCGTATTCCTGGATTATAGTTTTATATCTTCTGGGAACAGAATCCGCCGGTAGATATCTGTTTTTATCCATGGGATCATCAATATAGTCGGTTTCAAGGAAAAAAGGCTTTTCCTGTTTCATTACTTCTTTTATATTTCCTCTCGTTGCCGGAATGGAAAAGATCAAATCAGAATTTACGCTCAAATTTTGAGGCAGTCCGTGATGCTTGATAACTTTATTTTTCTCCAGATTAGCACCTCTTGCCATAGCATCAAGCTGCTTAATGCTACCTTCATCAAGATCTTCAGTATGTAAAATAATGGGGCATTTCACATCCCTGCAACTATCCATTGCATACTGCAAGATTTCATTCAGTTCAGCGTTTAAATTTTCGTGGCCGGGAAAATGAATTCTACCGATTTCCCCCAGAGCGTTTGCTCTGCCATTCTCTATATACTTGATAGCCAGGTCGATCCCGTTTTTGATAAATTCTTTTCTATCCGCTTTCTCTGATTTTACATTTAATATGTCAAGGGGATAAGGACCAATTGTCAGAAGTACATCAACACTGCACATTTCCTTAATTTTTCCAGCCATTCTCATGGTTCTTTGGTATACATTGTCATAGTAATCTTCATTCAAATCAACAAATTGAGGTAAATTTGTAAGGTTAATAGCCGTTCCTCCTGCTTTTTCAAAGATTTTCGCCGCCAAAAGAAAATCATTGGAGTAGTTTAAGTGAAAATGGTTATCCAGTATTACATTTTGACTCATTGATAGTCAATTAACCTCCTCTGTTTTTCACTATCATTCAACGTTTTTGATCTTTTGGCTGTTTCACTTATTATAAAATTTGTATCTTTCTTGAGATTCAATATTGAATCAAATCTCTCAAAGTTAGTATTTAGTGAATCCTTTACCCCAGATCTTATAACCCAAACTCCAAGAGGGGAATAGTATTCTGAACCAATGTTTCTGATCACTAAAACAGATGCCTGTCTCTTTATTGATATGAGGTATTCTGAAACAGAAAGTCTTGCAGCGTAGTAAGCTCCTGTTATCTCTGAAGCATATTTCGTCCTGCCTCCAGTGTCTTCATAATCTACTGCAACTGATCCCGCGCCCCATAGGGATCCCCTGTTCCACTGCTCAAGCATCTCGAAGGTGAATGGACCAGGAATCAAAACTATCTGGAATCTGTTTCCCAGAAGAGAACCGTGGAAAACCCTGATGTCGTCTATCCATTGGAATTTTGTTATCTCTCTTTTTAAATTTTTAAATATCATATCATCTGTTGCAGTAATTGACCACCTGGTAGGTACCATTTTCCTGTTATTTTTTAATCCTACTACACCACCCGCTACTATATTCTGTATGTATTCCGTCCTGAATCCTCCCTTATACAGATTCATAACTGCTTCTGTTGCTTTTAGATCATAATCTTCATGGACATAGTCAACAAGTCTGGGTACCTTCGGATTTCCGGTAACCCTGAGACTGGAAATCATCGCAGTTGATCCAACGGGAGTATCAAAAAAATCTGCTCCGTCAGCTCCACCCATAGAAAAGTGATTGGAGTTGAACTCAATTTCAAAAGACTTAATTGATGATGCACTTTCTAGAATATACTCCGAGATTTTAGGTTCAGGGTTCTTTACGTTTATTAAACTGGCAGTTCTATAAATGTTAGAATTAAAGGATATATTCTGTTCCATATTCAGTGTCTTTCGCTCAGTGGAATAATCGAAAATTTCTCTCTGAAAGAGTGCGGTCGGGCCCGCAAGCACTCCAGGATAACCGTAACTCCCAACGAATATTCCAGGCGGTGTATCAGTTTCCACATTTCCCTCTATTTTTCTCATCATTGGTACTGCCTGTTTCACACTCTTTAAGATCGGGCAGTAACCCAGTCCGCAAAGATTCTTCTTTGCCTTGCAACTGCTGCAATAGGGGAACACCATAATGCATTGTTGTTCCAATTAATAATTTTATGGCTACAAACACAAAAATTAGAAAAGATTTATTAGAGAAAGAGGTTAAGGGATTCAGGGTGAAAATAAATGCAACAGGGACAAATGGCATATGACAGAGCAATCACAGTTTTCTCTCCAGATGGAAGGCTTTTCCAGGTGGAGTACGCAAGAGAAGCAGTAAAAAGAGGTTCCACTGCAGTTGGAATAAAATTCAAAGACGGCGTTATGATGTTATCAGAAAAGAGACCGAGAAGCAAGCTAATGGAGCAGAATTCACTTGAAAAGATTCAATTAATAGATGATTTCGTGGGATGTGTTACATCAGGGCTTGGTGCGGATGCCAGGGTTCTGATAGATTTTGCGAGAATAGTTACCCAGCAGGAAAAGGTCAGTTACGGATCTCTTGTTAATATTGAGAATCTCGTAAAAAAGGTAGCGGATCAGATGCAACAGTACACACAATACGGTGGGGTCAGGCCATATGGTGTTTCCATTATATTTGCAGGAATGGATCAGGTGGGACCAAGGCTCTTTGATTCAGACCCATCAGGAGTGATCAACGAATACAAAGCAACTGCAGTTGGTTCAGGTAGAGACCAAGTTCTGGCATACCTCGAAAAGGAATACAGGGATGATATGGACGAAAAAAGTGCGATAAATTTGGGCATTAATGCGCTTAAAGCATCACTGGAAGAGGGTGCAGAATTTAAAACTCCAGAAGTTGCTTCCATTAACGGAAACAAAACTTACAAAATTTTTACTAAGGAAGAAATAGACAAATTACTAAAGTAAGGAAAAACTTAAAACCAAACCATTTTATTTCATCTATGAACGAAAAGGGTTTAGAAAGGGAAGTTTTAGAAAAATATAGAAACATCGCTGTAGTAGGAATAAGCGATAAACCGGACAGAGATAGTTACAAAGTTGCAAATTATCTGAAAAATCACGGATACAACATAATCCCAATTAATCCAACACTGGAGAAATGGGAGAATATTCACTCCTATGGAAGTCTCAAAGAGGCGGCAAGGGAAAACGATATCGAAGTAGTGGATATTTTCAGAAAGTCAGAATCTGTTTTACCAATCGTTGAGGAGGCTGTAGAATTTAAGCCTAAGGTTATATGGATGCAAATTGGTGTAATCAACCAAAGGGCAGTCGAACTTGCAGAGGAGCACTCCATAAAAGTCATAATGGACAAATGCATGATGGAAGAACACAGAAAATTATGATGTCGGGGTAGCCTAGCCCGGTAAGGCGGTAGATTCGAGATCTACTGCTCTTGTAGCTCGGGAGTTCGAATCTCCCCCCCGGCGTAGATATAAAACTTCTATTCTGTCAGATATATAACACTAAAATTAGGGTTTTTATTAATATACTAAGAGATGTAGATTTGTAATATATTTATAAACAAATAATCAAAAAAACGTCATTTATTTTTGACAATCTTTTTCATTTTAAGTGTTTTTCTTAAAAAAAATTTATAGTCTCTAGAGATATGCATGCCAGTTAAGACGTGGTTTTAAATGGATCAGAATGAAGTTATTGTAAGAGTTGGTGGCGCTGCTGGAGATGGAGTCCAGTCTGCAGGACTAATTATAGGAAAGATCTTTTCAAGAAGTGGTTTATATGTTTCGACTTATAATTATTACCAGAGCATTATAAGAGGGGGTTATAGCTGGTACCAAATTAGAGCATCTGTAAAGAAAGTTAAAAATCAGGGGGATGGTCTAGACATTTTAATCGCTTTGAACAAGGATACACTGGAAAGACATACAAATCCTGAACTTACTGAGGGTGGAGCGGCACCATTGGACGGAGTCGCAATATACGACAAAACTGTCACAAATTTCAAGAAATATGATGGTGTTAAATATTGTGAGGTCCCGCTTGGAGATATAGCTCAAAAGTATAGTAAGAACACTTTACTGAAGAATACAGTAGCAATTGGCGCTGTAGTAGGATATCTCCAGGTAGATTTTGAGATACTTGCCGATGCAATAAGGGACCAATTTGGAGGTAAGGGGGAAATTGCTGAGCTTAATGTAAAAGCAGCAAAAGAAGGACACGATTATTTCGTTGAAAAATACGGAAAATCAAATAAAGAACTGAAGACTACAAAGAAGAAGCTCTATCTCATTGCAGGTGGAGATGCCGCAGGTCTAGGGGCTGTCAGATCAGGACTGAAGGCTTACTTCGGTTACCCAATGACACCAGCAACTTCCATAATACACTATCTTGCTGCACATCAAAAGGCATTTGGTGTTTTCGTAAAGATATCAGAAGATGAAATATCGGCCATAAATATGGCTATAGCAGCCAATTATGCCGGTGTAAGGGCGATGACCGGTTCATCGGGAGGAGGCTTCGCACTCATGACCGAGGCGGTCGGTATGTCATCAATGATGGAAATACCTCTTGTGGTTTATGAAGCACAGAGGGCTGGACCATCAACTGGTCTGCCTACAAAAACAGAACAGGGTGATCTAATACAGGTTATAGGTGCATCCCAAGGCGATTTCCCAAAGGTTGTGCTTGCCCCAAGAAATATCGAAGAGGCATACTATATGGCTGGAGAAGCACTCGATACTGCGGAAAAGTATCAAATACCAGTTTTCTTCATGACAGACCTTTATCTGGCCGAGCACTACGAAACAGTTGAAAATCTGGATCTAAAGACAAAGATGAATAGGGGTAAGTTTGCGACCGGGCAGGAAAAGGACTACAAAAGGTACGAGTTCACTTCAGATGGAATTTCACTGAGGGCAATCCCCGGTACTCCAAATCTCATGCACAACGAAGACTCTGATGAACATGATGAAAAGGGGGATGTTGTAAGTGATGCGGTGACTGATCCGGTTATCAGGCAGAAGATAATGAGAAAGAGAATGGCAAAGGTAGACACAATGATGAAAGATTTGAAACCCACTCCGACTTATCTTTTAGATGATGCGGAGTATGCAGTCATCCAATGGGGGTCAACTCAAGGAGCGGTGGAAGAGGCAATAGATATCCTTAGGAATGAGGGGATAAAGATTGGCGCCATAGAAGTCAACAGGCCATTCCCAGTAAACCCTGATATAAAGAAACTTTCCGATGGGAGGAAGAAGGTAATATTCGTTGAAAACAACTATACTGGGCAGCTCAGGAGGTTGATTCGATCAGAATTAACACTGGAGTCAGAATTGATTACCAAATATGATGGAGAATCATTTTATCCAGCGGCGCTGGCTAAGGAAATAAAAGAAAAAATAGGAGCGTGAAAAAAATGGCAGTAACAATGGCAGATTTTAAAGGGAATGTAAAGGCTGATTGGTGCCCGGGATGCGGAAATTTTGCGCAGTTAACGGCAATACCGATGGCTCTGGCTGAATTGGGAATCCCACCGGAAAAAACCGTAATTGCTTCAGGGATAGGTTGCTCAAGCAACATGCCTGAATTCGCAAGAGTATATGGTTTCCACGGTATTCACGGAAGATCACTTCCAGCAGCATCGGCAATCAAGTGGGCAAATCCAGAATTGACGGTTATAGCATACGGAGGTGATGGTGATGGATTTAATGAAGGAACACAACACTTTTATCACTCAGCTAGGAGAAACCCGGACATAACCTATATAGTATCTGATAATCAGATATTCGGTTTAACAACTGGTCAGGCTTCCCCCACATCCCCACTTGGTTTGAAGACCAAAACAACTCCAGAGGGTAACATAGAGCCACCCATCAATCCGGTAACCATGGCGCTTAATGGTGGTGCAACTTTCGTAGCAAGAGAATTTTCCGGAGATGTTAAACATATGAAGGACACAATCAAGAAAGCAGTCCAACATAGGGGTTTTTCCTTCATTGATGTATTCAGCCCATGTGTGACATTTAACAAGGATAACACCTATGACTTTTTCAGGCAGAGGGTGTACAAACTGGAGGAGGATGGACATGATCCTTCTAATTTCTTTGATGCCTACAGGAGAGCATCAGAATGGGGAGACAAGATTCCAATAGGAATATTGTATGAAACAAAGGATCTTGCGTACGAGGACAGAGACCCAGTGCTGAAGACTCCTCTAATAAAACAACCAATCGTTCAGTTGAAAGAAGAAGACTTACTTGAATTTTACTGAAATCTGTAAATTTTCTTCATAAAAGTAAAAAATTTTTTAATTTTAATTACCATTCACCTGCGCGGATGATTAAAAGAACTACAATAATATTTCAGTCCCTTGGGTCAGTTGGACCATTCCTAAATTTTATAGCTCTTTTTCCACTAATGGCATTACTCTGTGGTAGTGATCTTCCATATGCAACAATAGTTGCATTTTTGATAGGTTTTGCTTCCTTCATACCAATATTGCTATTCTCAAAGGATCACAGGGATGGAACCGGTTATGCCTCGTATACAGGTGAGTCCTTTGGAACCAAATCCCAACTTTTTGTAGGGGTATCGTATCTATTCTACTCAGCTCTTGTCATACCAAATATTTTGATGTTTTCATCCTTCTTCCTTATCTCATTCATATATGGAGCAAATTTAACATTGGAATTTCTTTTTTCTTCTGCTCTGCTGTTAATACTTTTTGTTTTAATAAAAAGGGGACGAATGGTTGTGCAATCTTATATCTCGTTTCTTGGAATCGCTGAGGTAATGGGACTGGGAATAATTTTCGCATTCTTTATTCTTACAGGGAATTCCAATCTTTCATATAATTCCCAAACCGGACTGGCAAACTCAAATTTTTGGGAGTCGGTTCTCATCGGAATTTTGATGTTCTCTGGAAGTGGAAGTTCCATATTTCTCTCAAAAGCTTGGAATGGCAATGGATCGGAGTTTAGAAAATCCCTGATGATGGCTTACGTTATAGTCGGAGTGTTAATGATACTAAGTTCACTATCGGTAGTAAGATTTCTCGGTTCTAACACTGCGGCGTACGGAAATAACCCTGATATACTTCTGACGATAGTTTCCTCCCATTTGACTTCCTACGCTTCCGCTTTTATTATGATTCTATTCATGTTAAGCGCATTCAACCTAATGCTTTCATATTCAAACGCGTTTTTATTGATGTTTAATAATTTTGAGAGAAAATTCTTTAGCAATCCTGGAAAGATAAATTCCAGGAACATATTCAATTCTATATTGATTCTCAGTCTCTTTTCCTTATCCATCAGTCTTCTGACAACTGGATTCTACATTTCTTTTATCATTTTGGCAGAAGTTGTAAGCATGTGTTATGTAATCGTGCATGGAATTTCTTCTCTGTCTATGTCCATTTCAAAAACAAGATCACTGAAGGAAAGGATGATGGCTTTTGTATCACTAACTTTGCTTGTCATAGCATTAGGAGCGTCAATGGAAAATTCCTCAATTGGATTCGACTATACCTTGACAATATTCATCCTCATAATGGTTGTTTCATTTGTTATTTCCAATGGTATCATTAAAAAAAGAGAAAATCAAAGTCCACTCACATTATGATCATTTCATTTTGATTGTACCGCCAGATGGACTACCCGGCATTTTTTCCCTGTAGAGGATGGAGAACAATCCAAGGGGTGCCCTTCCTTTCTTCTCTGGTTCCTTCAGTTTCAGGAACAAAAAAGATGAGGAAAATCTCCCTGCAAAAACTATAAGGTATCCATACTCAAGTGCTGTAATCAGTGGAAATTGTGAGAGTAAATACTGGAGAAGGTATCCACCTGTCAGAGCACCGCAGAGATAGACCATTCCGTTGAAGCCATTAATTATTGATAGATACTCCGCTCTTCTCGTCGATGGTATGATATCCAGTAGGTACGAATTCAAAACAATATTTTGAAGGGCTCCCAATAATCCGCTGTAAAACTCAAGGAGTATGAAAAGAAGAAAAGAATGAAAAAATGCATACATCAAGGGAATCATGCTAAGCATTATCCTATTCAAGAAAATCAATGGAGGCCTCTGCGTTTTGTCATTCACCGTTCCCAGTTTCGTTTGAGCAATGATTGTAACACCCAAGGACGCGATCGTTAAAAGCGAAACTGTACGCAAATCAAAGTTCATTACCTCAACAATTGTTATTGGAAACATTGGCCAGGCCATTGACCAAAAGAACCCCTGGATGTTGGTGGCTTTGAAGTAAGGGAAAAAATTTGGATCATTTTTTATCTTCCTGATCGTTTTAATCAAAGATCCGTCGAATCTGGATCTTTTCCTTTCCTCCTTGAGTCCTACCAAAAAGGCACTGGAAATTATGTAAGTCGCGGAAGAAAGTAAAAATGGGATCAAAATGTTTGTTTGAAAACTGCTACCGAATACAAACACCATTACAATTAACGAAACAATGGTGCCTGCGGAAGATATATTATTGATGAATGATAGAAATTTTCCACGAGCAGAAGAATCAGAAAGATCTGCAATCAACGAGAACCAGTTAACCGTAATCATGGATCCGAAGAGTGAGATCATTGAGTATATTATTATAAGATTTACAGGATTGTCTGAATAGGGCATCATCGCCCACAAGCCAGCCAGTATGAGACTGCCCGAGATAAGAAATATCCTTCTTGATCCAGTTCTGTCACTTATTTTGCCCCACAGTAACTGCCCACCATTCGAAATGGCATTCGCGCTTGATTGCAGCCATCCCATTTCTGCAGCGCTTGCCCCGAGTAAAACTCCATAGATACCTACGAATGTAGATGCGGTGGTTGCACCTATTGCTGAAAGTAAAGATCTGATTCCAATTATTGTTTTATTGTCTGGCAAATTCGATTCTGTCGTATTTAAGAGAATCTCATAAATGTATTGTTTTCAGGTATTCTTTACGATTTTCTCTATGTTAATGATTTATATTTTAATACAATAATTTAAAACGCATAAAATACGATGTGAGAGCTGTTGATTGAGAATTACAAAATGGGATGCGTTATATTCTGGTGGTTCAAACATATTTCTTTGAGTATTTCATTTGTTTTGTTGTTTATTTAAAAAGGAAAGTTCATTTTGATGTTCTAATTATACGGTAAATTTAGGATATTATCCCAAAGCTTACAATAGAATTTATATGCATATTTAACTTACCCTACTACTCAATCTAAACTAACTATCAATTTAGTAAGGTGATATATTGGCAAATGGAGAGAATGCAGGTTCAAAATTAAGCTCTGACAGGGAAAAATTCAGATGGTCAAACAGTAAATATAAGAGAAGGGTGCTTGAACTTAAAAAGAAAAGTGATCCACTGGAAGGAGCTCCTCAGGCAAGAGGAATCGTAATCGAAAAGATAGGTATTGAGGCGAAACAGCCAAATTCAGCAATAAGGAAATGCGTTAAGGTTCAGCTAATAAAGAACGGCAGGCAGATTAGTGCATTTGCTCCTGGAGATGGAGCCATTAACTACATTGACGAACACGACGAAGTGCTTGTAGAAGGAATAGGCGGAAGCAAAGGACGAAGTAAAGGAGATATTCCAGGAGTGAGATACAAAGTAGTGGGGGTAAATGGAATATCCTTATCTGAGCTGGTCAGAGGAAGAAAGGAGAAAACGGTGAGATAATGGAATTGAAAATATTTGGGAAATATGATGTAACCGGAATAGAAGTTCACGATCTTGGTCTATCCAAATATGTGAATCTGAACTCATACATGAATCTGCACACTGGTGGTAGATTTTCAAATTATTCAGCAGGAAAGAAAAATGTTAACACTGTTGAAAGATTAATTAATAAGTTAATGAGAACAGAGAAATGGACAGGGAAGAAATATGGTGCATATAGAATACTGAAAGAAGCTTTTCAGATTATAGAGGATAAGACCAAGCAAAACCCAATCCAACTCCTTGTCAACGCTATTGAAAATGCGGCCCCAAGGGAAGAAGTTACAAGATTGAAATATGGTGGAATTGCAGTACCAAAGGCAGTGGATGTTTCTCCATCCAGAAGACTCGATGAAGCACTGAGGAATATCGCAATTGGAGCGACAGACGCATCCTATAAAAACAAGAAACCAATAGAGTCATGTCTCGCTGATGAGATAATGGCAGCCGCAAGAAACGACCAATCCTCACATGCAGTGTCAAGAAAGGATGAAGTTGAAAGAATTGCAGCATCTGCAAGGTAATCGTTCCAAAAATTTTTAATATAAATTCATAATTTAATTAGTGAGATGAAAAATAAGCGATCTCTTGGAATTTTCGGAATTTTGGTAGGTATACTCTTTGCAATCGGTATCCTGCTTCCATGGTTTAAAGAAAGTGTTTTTTTCTTCGGCAGTATTCATTTTTATCCGCTATGGGCAAGTGGCGGATACAATCTTCAGAAGGTAAAATTCAGTTATCTCAGTTACATTTCAGGGGGCATCCTTCTAATAGCGTCAATTATGGCCATATGCAGCGGAGTATATATGACGGCAAAGAACAGGGGAAGAGCATCAAACGGACTAATGCTAATGAGTGCTATCTTAGACATACTTTCCGTTGTGATCTACGTAATTTTCATAACTAAAATATCTCCAGATACGAATGGAAATTATTTCTATGGAAGTAGTTCAATATACAATTACGGGATAGAAGTTGGATTCTACATGGAAGTTGGTTTATCAACAGCTCTCCTCATAGTGAGTTCCATATTTATGATTTAGAATGTTAGGAGAGATTTTTGTTAAGGAGTTATAAGAGTCAATAAAATTGTAGGGAGACTGCCGCAAAAACAATAGCTACCATCAATCCCAGCGTGATATATGAAAGAATATGAGACCATTTCCTGAGCCTCCGCAACTCTTCCATTTTTCCCTCCTTTGCCAGATTCATGATTCTTTTTCCATGATATAGATTATTACCGTACATAAGCACAATCATTGCCAATACTAGAATAGTTTTAACAAATAGAATCTGGCCCCCTGGAGTGTCAAATAAATTATTCAAATCATAATTAAGGTACCATGTGGTATTGTATATTCCCGTGACTATAAGTATCGTCAATGTAATATTTGTAAAAAGCGCAAACTGTTTTCCGATTAATCCTACTATTCTCGTTCTAAATTTTTCATCATCAGTGATCTTGTATGAAGCGGGAACTACAACAATCCAAATGAAGAATGACCCCCCCATGAAGAAAATTGCTGATAGTATATGAACCCACAAAACAAAGTCATTCAGTAAGGTTAAATTCATACGAATACACTTCCCCTATCGTCATTGGAATTTGAACTTAATCACCTATTTTGGGTCTATGGAGACTTAGAATCTCACTCACCACTCTGTTTAAATCAACTTTCAGTTCTTTGACGGCATCAGAGTTTCCACTCTTGTTCAATACAAATGCCACTTTTACTTGCCTGATAATTATTCCTGCAAGTTGGTCAATGGTTTCATTCAGTATATTCGTATCCTCTATGCTTGCGAGAATATCTGGAAACAATAGGTCTCTTCCCATTGATACTGCAAGCATTCTCTCCCTGATATTTTCCCTAAATAGTCTTAGATTTGAGACGTATTTTTCTCCTTTAGATGTTAGTTTATAGACCTTTGCTCTTCCTCTCATGTCATAGGAAATAAACCCGTGATACTCTAATGATTTTAATAGGGGTCTTATTGTGCCACCAGATACCATGGAACCGTCCCACTTCAATTTTCTGGAAAGTTCATACCCACTCATGGGTTTGAGGGATAGAATAAATAATGCACTATCTGAATATTCTCCAAGGTTCATGTATCGAAATCGACATTTTGTAATTCTATTTAAGAATAACGTCCCCCAGATCTAAGGGATAATCATTCAAAACTAAATATAACCGCTTTCTATCATTTTATAGAGGGTTCTTTTCCAGTGGTTCGCGTTACCCATGAAAAGAATCAAAAATATTGCAGATCCTGATATTATGAATAGTAAGGATAATGGAAAAAACATTCCAATAAAAATTAGAATAAGCATCATGAAAGTTACGGGAAGGAGCATAAATTGTGACATATTATACGTAGTCGGCAGTACATCTTCTTGCTTTATTTGAAACGCCTTTCTGTAGAAAGACAGTGAGAAGTTAATTCCGCTATATATTGGAACCAATACCAAGAAAATCACAATGGATGTGAGAGATTCTGAGAAACCCCTGAAAAATAGGATTATATTTGCGATCACAAAAGGGACCGAAACGAGCATTGTTTGGAAAATTTTAGCCAGCTCCGTAATTCTTATGTACTTTTCAGCGGGCATAGAAATAAAGGCAAGCCATGCCCTTTCCTTTGAAAGAGTGCCACTGCTCAATCCAATTGAAATTCCCCATGCTGCATAGGCTTCTGGAAATATGGATAACACATAATCGGAGCTAAAAGCTGAACCACTGAGATTCTTGTTAAAATAAAATTCGTAAATTGTGAAAAAAGTTGCGATTATTGACGATACCAAAAGAATTGTGTAAACACTTACACGATTAACCTTAACCTTTATATTTCCCATTGAGGCCGTTCTGCTTGAAAAGTCTACCTGCTTGAAATGCAGCTGGAAAACCGCTCTCTCAGGGGATTTCCCGGTGAAGGAAAATAATCTCTTAAAACCCTTGTTAGAGGAGGACATTGCGGATAGCCTGAAGGGAAGTGATTCCTCCCGAATGGCGTTGAAAGATATGGCAGTTGCAACAATTGTAACCACTATAAGGAACATTGAGGAAACTGTAACGTGCCCTTCCAAAAATGCCAGTGGACCAATCGAAACTCCAAAAAATGAAGATATTACCCACGTACCTCCTAAAATGGAAACTAAAATCCTTAAAGTTCTGGATAATGATGCCATGATCAAACTCATGGAAA
The DNA here is from genome assembly GCA_021806345.1 of Thermoplasmata archaeon. The sequence continues at coordinate 16,140 of JAJZXP010000230.1, forward strand.
TCGGTAATATTGCCATACAAATTACATCTATAATTCCCATTGTAAAGGAATAGTCATTGTATCTGACGAGCATTAAGGATGCAGTTCCCGCAGACGAAAATATGAGAGATGATACCAGAGCCTGGGAAATAAAAAAGGCAGGGACCAGCACTCTATTGGGAATGGCTGAAGTGAGAAGAAAATCTCGATCCGCAGATGTGGTAGAAATACCTCCGGTATAAGTTGCGCTTACTAAAAACAACAGGAAGAAGAACGCCAAATAATATGCCCCAAAATTCCTGTTGCTATCATATCCGAAATTTATTGTGAAAAGAGAGTAAATAAATATGAGGGCAATAGCAAAGAGGTACGACTTTGAAAACCTTGATTTAATAAGTAGAGAAAGAACCTTACGAAACATTTTTCATCAAGTCTGTTACAATTGCTTCTATTGATTTGCTTTCACTTTGTGAATCTTCAAGATCCTTTATTGTGCCTTCCCAAATCTTCTTCCCCCTCGATAAAATCAAGACTCTTTCCGTCAACCTTCTGGCAATAGAGAGTATGTGAGTTGAAATAAGAAAAGTGGCATCCATGTTTTCAAAGTACTCGAAAACCCTCTCCTGTGTTGGTATATCTAGATAGTTCAAGGGCTCATCCATAATGGCAAATCTTGGGCTGTGGATTATGGACAGTGCGAGGCAGAGTTTTTGTCTGTTTCCCCTGGATAAAGAAAGTGGTTTTTGACTCTCAAATTCTTTCAGGTCTAGCATACTCAAAATCTCTTCAATCTTGTCTTGCAGGTTTTCAGTGTTTCTGATTGTGCCAATATAGTCAAGATTCTCCCTGACTGAAAGATTCAGGTACGGGCTTGCATCCTCTGGGAGGTAACCAATGAACTTCTTTGCTTCCATAGTGCTGGGTCTGTGTCCATATATTCTTACATTCCCTTTATCCGGTTTCATAAGACCCGAAATGATCTTCATAGTTGTTGTTTTCCCTGCACCATTCTCTCCCAGAAGCGTTACTCTTTCTCCATCTTTGATTCTGAGTGTCAGGTCATTAACTGCATTTATTCCAGAAAAACTCTTAGTCACCCCTTCAAGTACCAGTGCGAAGGCTGATGATTGGAAAGTATCATCCGAATTGTCTTCCATTGTGTTGAAATTCAATTGAATTAATTAAAGATTTGTGGGAATAGCTCTTTATCATGATTCAACTTGGATTCCCATATCTGTCCTCATGCTAGTGTTAAGTAAATCATGACGGTATCCATATATCTCCTTGAAGACAAAAATACTCGCAAGGAAACCTATAATTGGAGCAACGGAGATAATCAGCGTGGAGTAGGACAGTCCTAAGTAAGCTATTGCGGCTGGAAACACAGAAATGCTCATAAATTCCGGGACTTCTGAGATAAAATTGGATACACCGGTTGCGGTGCCCCTGTATTTCATATTAACCACCAAGGATTGAGAAGGAAGGGTCGACTGGGAGTTCCAATGGTTCCCCCAGACAAATAAAATCATGAAAAATGGAACTGCCAAGTACAATCTGTAATAAATTGAAACACCTGTTCCAATTATTGCCAGAGTTGCAAAAAAGTATCCGATATAACTGATCTTCCTCAGTCCCAATTTAGGGAGAAATCTCGGACCAAGATAACCTGCAGGAACTCCAAATGAATAGATAAAAATTATTAGTAATCTCTGTTGATAAAGGCTCTGGATGCTGAAGTTATTTATTATCAAAGGAAGGAAAAATGCGAAAGTTCCAACCTCAATAGAACTGGATATTCCAGAAATCCAGCTGAATACTGTTGTTCTCCATCTTGTCGTATCACTTTTCATATATTTCCAATACCCTCTGAGCTGAAATGGATTTTCCACTCCAATTTTGAAATCAAAGACGTCTGAAATTTTGAAGGATAGAATTAAAGAAAGGATAGCAGGGGCTACTGGCAAAAGTAGAACGACCCTCCACATTAATGAGCTGCTTGTTCCATATAGGATCATAAAAAGGACTGATATATTAATAGCCAGTATCGAAAAGGATGCCATTAGGGTATTTTTCGTTGCGGTGATCTCTCTTTTTCGAGGTTCATTGTTATCCATTATGAAACAATAACAATTGGCAAGGTCAGCACCAACAGCTATTCCCGCTACAAATCTGAAAAATATGAATATAGTCACGTTGGGTGCGAATGCAGATCCAATGGAAGTTAGAATGAATATGATTATATCCATCACGTAAACGGGTTTTCTTCCTATACGATCAGATAATATTCCACCTAATATCGAACCGATTGATGCTCCTCCAATAATAGCACCGGTCGAAATTCCAAAAAGGTATGAGTTGTGAATGAACGTACTCCTGATGAATACACTGATCATTGGAACCTCAAAAACATTCATTTGATCAATAAAAATTGAAAGCAGCATCATCCTGTTAACAAGTTTTTGTTTTTCACTAAAATTGATTTTGTCTCTCATAATTCCATTTTCATGATACTTAATTCATTATAAACCTGTTGGAATAATAAATCACAAATTTTTAAAAATAGATACTTTAGAAAATTCAATAAGCGAAGATAATATACTAATTCGTGTCTCTGGATAGAAAAAAATTATTGAGTAATCCCGTGAAAGATATGAAAGTAGGGAAGAACACATCGCTTAAAGAACTAATGGACCAGTTCATTGAATCTGGTGGATTTACCTCTTCAAAAATTGGAGTGGGGTATGAAATCATTAAAGAAATGTTCGAAATGGAAAATACAACGTTTTTGTCGTTTCCAGCAGACATTATTTCGACTGGCACTAGAGGAATCATCAATCAAATGGTAAGGGAAAAGAAGGTTGATGTTCTCGTAACAACGTGTGGAACGCTCGATCATGATATTGCCCGTTCATTTAAGGACTATTACTGCGGATCGTTCGATTACAATGACAGGCAGCTTAAGGATCTTGGTATCAACAGACTGGGCAGCGTTGTAATTCCGGACGAGAGCTACGGGGAAATAATGGAAGAGTTCATGCAAAAGGAACTGCAAAAGCTTTATGAAGAAAATAAAAAGTGGACTCCCTGGAAGTTAATTAAAAAAATAGGTTTATCAATAAACAATGAAAACTCAATACTTTACAATGCTGCAAAAAACGACATACCAATATTTGTACCGGGGATAACTGATGGGTCATTTGGTTCCCAGCTCTGGACATTCAAGGAAATGCACTCCGACTTTATGATCGATATCCTCCAGGATGAGCACGATCTTTCAGACATCATTTTTGATGCAAAAAATGCAGGAGCAATTATGATAGGTGGAGGCATTTCAAAGCATCATACAATTTGGTGGAACCAGTTTAGAGGTGGACTTGACAGCGCAGTTTACATAACCACGGCGCAGGAATTTGATGGTTCGCTGTCTGGTGCAAAACTGGAAGAAGCAATTTCATGGAAAAAAGTGAAACCGGATGCAAAATTTGTGAATGTCTATGGAGATGTAACTGCCATTCTACCACTCATGATAGGTCCGTTACTTTAAAGTACAATTTTGGAAGTTTTCATGAAATAATTTTTCTAATATGTTGATCTATCTGGGCATATGCACAACAAGCCTAACGTTGAAATAGACAAGTTAAGGCAATATATAATTCAAAACAGATCATACACGCTGTACGAGGCGGATGACGGTTCCGTGGAATTAAGATTTTCTCCAGAAATGCCTGAGGCTCAAGCACATTTGCCAAATGGCCAGCCTGTGGAGCACATAATGGAAGGCTTCAAAGAAGATGGGAAGTTTTATTTTACAAAGTTTAAAACAATCAGTTCCATTGGTGAAACTGAAACGGAATTGCAGGATGAGGATGATCCCGTGATGCTGTGGCTTCAATTCATCTGAAGCCCTGTCATTAAAATATACAAATTCAGAGAGTCAGATTTTTAAGAACAGCTAATCATTTTAATTTTAAATTTTTTGAATTTCCACAGGGAAATGACAATTAAATGAAATTTTCCCTAATAGATTGTTCCAATCTCAGAATATTTTGATTGAATTAACTTATTTTCTTCAAATCTCTTTGCATAGAACGGTCTCCAATCAAATAAACTTGTTTCAGGGTCCCTCTCGGTGACCATGTCGGAAACCATTTTACCATAGGCAGGGCAGAGTTTAAATCCGTGACCACTTAATCCTGCAATAACATAGACGGAGTCCAGGCCAGTTTTTGATAAATTATCACAAATTACCTGCCCATCCGGGCTCATATCGTACAGTCCATTCAATGTAGAAATAATCGTTCCATTTCCCATTGCTGGCAATCTTGATGTTATTTTTTCAAGGTATTTTTCAACATAGTATTCATCAGCAGTTTCTGGCAGGTTTTGATGAATGTCAATCTTCTTTTTATCCACTTCTGGATCAAGGCTTCCCACTGCTGTGATACTTGAACCTTCCATTTTATAGTAAGCCAAATTATGGGGATCCCAAAGTGTGGGTTTCTCCCCAGCATATTCTTTTGGTCTCCGAAGATAAACAATTGAATGCATTGTGGCATAAATGGGAAGGAGTTTATCTTTTGAAACACCTGAATTCATTAAAATGTCATTAGTCCACACGTTTGCAGCAATTACTATCTTCTTTCCTTTTATTATAACTCCACTGTCCAATTCAATCGTAACGCCTTTTTCCGTTGAATCAATTGTTCTCACACCATTTCCAGTAAGTAATTTTGCACCCAGTTCTTTCGCCTTTGACAAAAAGGAGTTAGTGGTAGCAACTGGATCGGCATATCCACTATCTGGTTCATAAGTCACATAATCATAACCTTCCAGACTAACATCACCAAAGTAATTTTTAATGCTGTATGGATCTATTTCTATTTCGTTAACACCTAGACTTTGCAGCATTTTCACATTGTTCTTTGCAACACTCGCGTTTTTTTCGTCAAATGGAAATATCATCCCTGTTTTTGTAAAACCTGAATATCCTATCGAGTCAAATTTTTCAAAGAATCTCAGGGAATAAAGTGACATTTCCGTTATCATCTTGTTACTGTAATGTGTCCTTATAAGAGCACTCGATTTTCCTGTGTTTCCATTAGCAATACCATCTTTTTCAATTACTGTAACCTTTTCTTTCATAGATGCCAGGTGATAAGCGATACTTGCTCCAGTGCTTCCTGCTCCAATAACTAAAATTCCATCATTATCTTCGGTGCTCACAGAATCTGATATTTAATTGAGATAATAAACTGACTGTAAGAAATTATAAATGGAATGTTACAGATATACTGTAATTTGATACATTTGTATAATCTAGTTTAATTCAACACGAAATGTTTTAAGTTTCAATATCACAGAGGTAAAGTATGGGATCAGACATTTTATGGGTTCCAACATATTTTATTTAACGACTTATTTGAGAAAATTTTCCAGTGTCATATGTTATATCACTGGCGAATTCGTCCATTACTGAAAATATTAATTCGCGAAGGAGAGAATGTGTCCTAATACTTCCCTTCTCGGAACCTATATATCTATATATCAAACAGAGGTTATCTAAAAATGGAAGAGGACTATCTTACGCAGGAACAGAGGCAAGTGATAGACAACAAGCCAAATGGGAACATGCCAGATATATTCCCACAGGAGTTTATTAATAGAAATGAAGAAATAATTTATGCGGGGAGACCATCCATTATTTCATTCATAGCCCGTCCAATAATAGTCTTTGTAATGTACTTCGTCTTAATTGGGGCTCCGATTTTTTATCTATTGTCTCTTGCTAGGGCACAAAAGGGCGCCGACTACTGGCTTGGTTTTTTCTTGTTGTTTTTATTTGTGCTACCTATGCTGTTTTCAGTACTAAGATGGAGCAGAACATATTATGCAATGACGGAAAGGAGAGTCACCCACACATATGGATTGTTCAGTAAGCAGTCATCTGACATACCCATTGACAAGGTTATGAGTATATTAATGGTTCAACCATTTTTTGAGAGAATATTCGGCTATGGCTCTATCGTATACACAACTGCTGGAGCGGGAGGTTCAATGAAATTAAAAAATTTCTACAGAACCGGTGCTGTCGTATGGAGAGCTGCTAAGAACCCTGTTCAATTGAAGAACTACGTTCAAGAGGTAACTGACATATTACTTAAAGCCCAGAAAGCCAAAGAATACAAAGAAATGGCAAAGGCAATGAAAGAATAATTTTTTTCATACTTTCCAAATTTATTTAACGAACTGAAGATTGAAGTGACGATGCAACTACTGTATTTAACACGGGTTTAACACCATTGATTC
>JAJZXP010000230.1:22524-36054 GCA_021806345.1 Thermoplasmata archaeon
TCTCTAATCTTATGCCGTGAGCCGGGATTGAACCAGCGACCTTCAGATCTTCAGTCTGACGCTCTCCCAACTGAGCTATCACGGCAGTAAACGGGAAATACTCTCAATTTATTTAATCTTTCATAGTTTTTTCTTTCCATATAAAGATAAATCATTTATTCCTCTGTGCTTTAACCCATATATGATCCCTGGCAAAATGAACTCAAGAGAAGTAAAGAGAATGATGCAACAGATGGGAATAAAAAGCACGGAATATCCAGATGTTAAAAGGGTTGTAATGGAAGCTGGAAATAAGAGATATATAATCGAAAACCCAGAGGTAACGGCAATAACAGCACAGGGGCAAACCTCTTTCCAAATAGTTGGGAAAATAAAGGAAGAGATTGCACAAAATACCACGGCAGGAAAACCCTCCATTCAGGAATTCCCGGAAGATGACATCAAATTGGTAATGGAGCAATCTGGAGCAAACAGGGAACAGGCTGTTTCCGCATTAAAGGAGACAAATGGTCAGCCAGCAGATGCAATATTGAAATTAATCTCTTGATGAAAATGGATTTTGAGAAACTGATTAAGAAATATACCTATTCAGTTAAGGAAAGGGAAAATAAAAGAAGAACTATAGAAGAAATTATCTCAAAGATTTCCACTCAATTAGAGGAAAAAGAAGTTGATGCTTCTGCAATTTTAGTCGGTTCAACTGCAAGGGGCACTGATCTCAAAAACAGTGACATTGATATTTTCATACAGTTTGACAAAAAATATGAAAAACAAGAAATGGAAGACATCGGCCTTAAAATAGGTTTTTCCACATTATCCAACGGAATTGCCAAATATGCCGAGCATCCTTACGTTAGAGGTCAATTTGACGGAATTACGGTTGATATTGTTCCGTGTTTCAAAATGAATATGAACACAAAAATAATATCTTCAGTTGACAGAACCCCACTTCATACTAAGTTTCTTAATTCAGTTATGAACGAAGAATTGAAGACGCAATCCATTTTACTAAAATTATTTATGAAAAGACTTGGCATTTATGGATCTGAATTGAAAACTGAAGGTTTTTCAGGATATGTGATAGAATTAGGTATATTCTATACCGGAAGTTTTGAAAAATTCCTAAGTATGATCTCGGAAAGTAAGGGTCAAATAGTAATTGGGCCAGAAAATTCCAAATTTAATTCCCCCGTGGTTCTTGTAGATCCAGTGGATCAGTCAAGAAATGCGGCGGCAGCGGTCAGTGAAAGAGCCATGTCAATACTCAGGATAGCATCAAGAGAATATCTAAGCAATCCTTCAATAGGTCTTGTTGACCCAGAAATAAGGGAAACTGCAAATTTAAAATTAGAAGAAAGAGGAACCTACATCATCGTTGCATTAATGCCCAAACCAGATATAATTGATGATATTCTTTTTCCACAGTTGGAACTTATGAAGAAAAGTTTGAAGAAGTTCATTGAAATCAACGATTTTCACGAAATGAATTTATTCTATACAGTTGAGAAGGAAGAAATACAATTTCTGATTGAACTTGAATCTGGACTGAGACCCGGGGTAAAAATAAGGGAAGGCCCGCCAACTGATCTGATTAACAGTAATTCCTTTTATAGAAAATATGTAAAAGAAGAGAATACTGCCAGAGGGCCGTATATCAAGAAAGATAGAATCTATGCTGAAACATTTAGACCAGAAAGGTCATTCAGAGAGCTTTTATTGAAGAATTTGAAAAGCCTGAATATTGGGCATCATCTCAACAAAATCAGGGACAGCGTAATTCTATCGGAAGATGTCAATGAAATAAAGCATATGGCAGTATACTCAATTTTTCTGGGAGTTTGTGAACCCCCTTATCCGCCAGAAAATATTTCCAAAAATAAAAGATCTTGATCGGGGGTAACGATAACATCCTTAGTAACGGGCTGGCCATTTAAAAGGAAAACAAATCTCTCTTCTGAAATCCTCATGGATTCTATTATTTCTCCAACTGTTCTGGGTGAATCTATTTTGCTCTCTCTACTAACTCTTCCCACAATCCTGATCATATTATCCACCTACAGCCCCGGGCAGATTCGAACTGCCGTCATCGGATCCAAAGTCCGGTATGCTTGGCCACTACACTACGGGGCTAAAAGAATATTAAAAAAAAATTATGGCGTAATTTTTACTGCTCTTGTTGGGCAGACGCTTTCACAGGCCATACAGAAAATGCATTCGTTCTCTCTCACTGGGTCACTCTTGTCTGTTCTGAACTTTTCATATAGTTCCTTTTCTCCTGAGAGATCCTTTGAGTTACCGGTTCCTGACTGCCCAGGGTTTAATTCCCACTCATAAAGACTAACAGGGCAGACATCCATGCATGCTCCGTCTGCAATGCAGGTTTCCCAGTCAATTGCAACTTTAGAACCGTGAATTCCCAACTTAGTAGGATATGGCTTTCCATCTGCGTCCATTCTTTCCTTACCTTCAGCTCTCACTTCGTGATCGTGGTGCTTTCCGGTAACGGGATAATTTTCTGTATCTTCTGCAAAGTTCTCGTCAATTGGCTTTGGTTTATAGTCTAGATCCTCAAGTTTTACCATTTCTTCACCTTTTATCCCATATTAATTGAATGTTATATAATGATTTGTCTTTATACTCATATTTCACGCAAGAATTGAGATATTTGGCATAATAGTTGATTTACAAATTTACAGATATAAAAGCCACTGATTTTGTGACATGGATTTATGAGTGAATATAATTCCGAAGGTCTTTAAGAAAATTTTTACTATCTCTTTCTTATTAAATCACTATTTTTATTTGATATATTTTTAACCGATAAAGTAATAAGTAGACATGGCACATTCCTCTGGTAAACTGTTAGACAGGAAGAGTATAGGTGAATTTGTGGGAACCCTGGTGAGACAGCTTAAATACAGGAGGGAGGATTTTAAGGTTTTGGGGCCATCTGGAGGTTTTACTTCCCTTATTGATCTAGGCAATATTGCACTCGCCTTGAACACCGATGGGGTAGGAACTAAAGTGATGCTGGCGGCGGAAGCCAATAAATGGGAGGGAATAGGTATAGACTGCGTGGCCATGAATGTTAACGACACAATCACAATTGGTGCAGAGCCTATAGCCATGGTGGATTACATTTCACTGAACAGTGCGGATCCACTTATTGCAAAGGACTTGGGAGTGGGACTTAATGTTGGAGCTCAGATGGCTAATATATCCATTCTAGGGGGAGAATCCGCACTGGTTCCTGATATTGTAAAACAGATAGACGTTTCAGGAACGGTAATTGGTATAGTACAGAAGAGTCAAATCACCACTGGAGAAAGAATTAAAGAGGGAGATCTAATTTACAGTCTTCAAAGCAGTGGAATACACTCAAATGGTTTTACAACAGTAAGAAAGATAATGGAGAATAATGAGTTAAAACTTGATGACAAATTTCCCGGATATAACAAACGAGTAATGGATGTGCTTCTTGAACCTACAAGAATTTATGTGAGGGAAATTCTTGACATTTTAAACATTGTTGAAATAAATGGGATGGCAAACATAACAGGTGGCGGATTTAAAAATATGGTTAGAATGAAGGACATGAAGTATGTCATAAGTGATCCAGTAGATCCTCAACCTGTATTCAAAAAGCTCATGGAAATGGGAAATCTATCATACGAGCAAATGTACGAAACCTTCAATATGGGAACTGGTTATGTTGTTGTCGTTGATGCCAACAGTAAACACGATTTTGTTTCCACACTGAGAAACAGATTATCAATTAAGGAAATTGGGCATGTGGAAAATGGAACTGGTATAGAAATACCAAGCGCAGGTGTTACTCTTTCAAATTATTATTGAGGAACCCATAATCCACCAATGGCTTGCCACCGTTTCCTTGTAATCAATTAACTTTTACTTTTATTAAAGAAGAAAGAATAATTCATTTTCTGTTTTTAGTTTATTTTTTTAGTGTTAGTATAGTAAGGAGTTTTCATCCTAAATACAGAATGAATTGAATTCCAGTCTGAATGTACAATCGCATTCATAAGAATCTTGATCTGAAAAATTGTTTAATTTTGTATAATTTCACAAGTAAATCTGAGGGAAACATTAGAAATTGAGTGAAATAAATCCAACATATTGCAGTTTATTTTACTAAAATATTAATAAAGTTAATAAAGAATTTGTACATCCTAATTTATGAAGATAATTGCAGTTGTAGATGAGGATGATGTGTTAACGCCTTTGGAATATGGGAACACAATAGTAGAAATAGACACGGAAACAGATCAGAAAAAGTTCTATGAGAACCCAGGTTATGGATCACCATTTCAGGGGAAGGAAAGAGCTATGGCAGGAATTCTATCTCTCAAGGCTGATGCCATAGTTGTCAAGGAGGGAGTTCTTTGCCCTGGTTCCTACATGATGTCAAAGGGAAAGATGAAATATATCCCCGTCGAAGAGGAGAAACTACAAGAAGTGGAGCCGAAGCTCAAAGAAAAGTTGAACAACGCCCAAGAAGAACTGGACTTCAACATTTATAGAGAGTAAAGTAACAGTTATCAGCTAAAGATCTTAATCAAATCCCATTCAAGTGCAATCCAAAAATGGGAATAAAATTATAAATTAATCAAAAAATTCCCTTTTTAACGTTCTGGATGAATGAATATTTAGAGACTAAAGAAGTTTTCTCATAACTGTCTGCAAAATTCCGCCATTCAGAAAGTATTTCACTTCTATGGGTGTATCTAACCTTACCATCGTTTTGACTTCTTTTTCTTTGCCTCCAAGATCGGTGAAATGTAAAACTGCCTCAGAATGTGGACTCAGTGTTTCAGGAAGTTCCACAGATATAGGTTCGTACGGGTTGATATTCAGTTTTTGGAACGAATCGCCCTCATTAAACTGCAGCGGCAATACCCCCATTCCAAGCAGATTGCTTCTGTGGATTCTTTCGTAACTTTGTGCCACAACTACCTTTACACCAAGGAGAAATGGACCCTTTGCCGCCCAATCCCTTGAAGAACCTGACCCATACTCCTTTCCTGCGAAAACTATTGATCCAGTTCCATTTTTTTTGTTTTTCATTGCAATGTCATATATCCACTCTTTCTTGCCATTTAATGAGGTAGTAGTGAAAGGTCCTATCTCGCTGGAAAGTTTGTTTGAAATTCTGTTATTCCCAAATGTTCCTCTCATCATTACTTCATGGTTACCTCTTCTTGATCCGAATGAATTGAAATCCTCAGGTTTAACCAAGTTATCCAATAGATATTTTCCTGCAGGAGAATTCTTTCCAATTGATCCCGCAGGAGATATGTGATCTGTCGTAATTGAGTCGCCAAATACGGCTAGAGTATGAAGATCATTCAATTTGTAAGAGTATTCAGGGAGTTCAACATCGAAGTTATCAAAGAAAGGTGGATTTTTTATATACGTGCTTTTATCATCCCATTTGTAGAGTTTCCCTTGAGGAGCGTTCATTTCGTTCCACAATTCACTGAAATTGTATACATTTGAATAGCTTTCTCTGTATATTTTTTCATTTAAGAACTCTGAAACAACATGATCAATTTCTTCATTACTTGGCCAAATGTCCTTTAAGAAAACATCTTTGCCCTGTTTTCCCTTGCCTATGGGTTCTTTTTCAAGGTCCTTTAAGATTGTCCCAGCAATGGCAAATGCAACTACAAGAGGCGGTGACATAAGATAGTTTGCCTTCACATTCCTGTGAATCCTTGCCTCGAAATTCCTGTTTCCGGACAGGACAGAAACTATATACATATCACTATCAACTATGGCTTTTTCAAGTTCTGGGTCAAGAGGACCACTGTTACCTATACACGTTGTGCATCCAAATCCCACGAGTTCAAATCCTAATTTATCAAGATACACTTGCAGCCCGCTATCTTCCAGGTATTTTGAAACTACACGGGATCCTGGTGCCAGGCTTGTCTTCACTTTGCTATTTACTGTCAACCCCATTTCCACAGCTTTCTTTGCCAACAGTCCAGCTCCCAGCATTACTCTCGGGTTGGAAGTGTTTGTGCAACTAGTAATAGCCGCTATCACAACATCACCCTCTCTTAGGATTTCTTCCTTATTTTTCAGCTTAACTGGTGCACTTTTAAGCGAGAGTTGAATCTGACCAGACTTGTTTGTCTTCTCAGATCGTCCTGAGTTTTCCAGGAATGAGAGGAAGGAATTCGATGATTGCCCGAGCAGGACTTTCTGTTGAGGTAACTTGGGTCCGGCTATTGTGCTCCTCACTTCCGAAAGGTCAAAATCTATTAATTCAGAATATTCCACACCCTTCAATTCACCGTAAAGTCCCTGTTCTTCATAATATTTCTTAACAAGTTCTATCTGATCGGCGTTCCTGCCAGATAATTTCAGATAGGATATTGTCTCATCATCCACAGGGAAAAGCGCGCATGTGGCACCGTATTCAGGGCACATATTAGATAGAGTCGCTCTGTCTGGCAGGGAAAGTTGTTTCACACCATTTCCAAAGAATTCAATAAACTTGCCAACAACATTGGACCTCCTCAATATTTCTGTCAGAGTGAGAACGATATCAGTGGCTGTAACCCCTTCTTCCAGTTTTCCGTGAACGTTAACACCGACTACTGATGGAGAAAGGAAAGTAACCGGTTGTCCAAGCATTGCAGCTTCAGCCTCTATTCCTCCCACTCCCCATCCAAGAACTCCAAGACCATTTATCATGGTTGTATGCGAATCAGTCCCAACCAGGGAATCAAAGTATACCATTCTTCTATCTCCTTTCTGTGAAATCTGAACTACTTTAGCGAGGAATTCAAGATTCACCTGGTGAACGATACCTGTTGCTGGGGGAACAATACTCAATCCCTTCATTGAATTCTGAGCCCATTTTAAAAACTTATATCTCTCAGCATTCCTCTCAAATTCAACGTTCGAATTTTTAACCATTGCATCCTTGCTTCCATAAAAATCAACTTGAACAGAGTGATCAACCACAAGATCAACAGGAACAACTGGTTCAATTTTTTCAGGATCTTTTCCAAGTCTCTGAAATGAATCCCTCATTGCCGCTAGGTCAACCACTGCAGGAACGCCGGTAAAGTCCTGCATTGCAACTCTTGCAACTGTGAACGGTATTTCAAAATCTCCCGGGTTCCCCGCGCTCCATGACAGCAAGTTCTGTATATCTTCTTCTCGCACAGCTTCCCCGTCAAAATTCCTCATAAGAGACTCCAGTATGATCCTGATGCTTCTGGGTATATTCTCCACTTTTCTCTTAGAAGCTGAAATCTTTTTTAGAGAAACAAATTTATATTCAGACTGTCCAACTTTTAATGTATCAAAAAATTCCTCTCTCTTCATAATTCCATATGGAAAACTCAATTATAAGTTTTGGAATCTTTTTAAATAGGAAGCCCGAAAAATCAATTTTACAGGGTAATTCCTGTTATATCAAAGGTGACACTTTTCCTGTCCATTCAAAGGCAACAGCGACGATGTCAGGTATCACCGAAAATGAGGCATGCCATTTCCCCGTTTTCTCGCAAGGGACATTCAACGTTCTGCGGGATCTGGGAATGTATGTTCCTGAATTCCTTGAATGTGTTCTTCAGTTCCTGTATCTGAGTCTGCTGGTAGTTATAGCCCATATTCTTTCTTATCTTATGCGCAAGAATCCTCTGTTCCATGCATGCGTTGCATAGCTTCCTGCACAGATTCAACTGTCAAGTCAGCAGCTTTTCCAGTTCTGGAGATGGATAAAACCTGAACCTGCATGTTCTCGCATACGCCTTTCTGCTCATCCACATATCACTTTATTGTTTCCGATGAAACATGTCAGTGCTTAGATACTAAAAAGCTCCGCATCCACAGGATTGGCAACTTTCTCCTGAGAATTCTCAATGTCCTGTCTTTTATCTTGGCAATTATATTATTTTGTGCTATCACGGGAGATGTCTTTATGAATTTGTGGACATTGTCAGGCATGGTTTCCAGAGCTATGACCTCACAGTGATCTACTTCTTCTGTTTTTGGGACACCAAACAAAATGACAGTTCATGAAATAAACCGATATCTCCGAGGTAATGCATCCCTTTGCCATAATGATATGTGTCACACTTACATATATCTCTTAAAGTCGCTTTCATCCCACCCATGAATGGCGTGGGATTCCCCGCCCGCAATGTTAAAATTGAAATAACAGTTCTTAATAGTGAGTAATGTCATTTTATTTTAACAATGTAAATTTATGCGAGGACAAAATTTGTTTTGTTGCTGAAGATGATCTTTTCATAGCAAATATTGATGGAACTGAAGCAAGGAGAATTGTATCAAATATTGGTGTCATTTCAGATCCAGTATTTTTCCCAGATGGGAGAAGAATAGCATTTAGGGTTTTGGCAGGAAGCAATATCAATGAAATATACACATGTGGAACTGATGGGAGTAAACTCACTCAGGTGACCTTTTTTGGAAGCTTTTCTACCGGAATTGCAGGCTGGAAGGGGGACAAAGAACTTATCATTTATTCAGACATAAATGAAGCGAATAGGGGGTCCACTCAATTTTATTCTCTTAATACAGAAACTAAGATAATGGGCAAAGAAAATCTAGGATATGGGCACAGGGTTCAGTATTCACAACAGGGAATTTTAGTCGGCAGGAACACCTTCGAGGTTCCATACTGGAAGAACTATAGGGGAGGTACAAGGGGAAAGCTGTGGTATTTACAGCACGGAAAACAGAAATTCAAAAAAATCCTGGAAATAGAAACCAATATTCATTCTCCATATCTATTCAACAACAAAATATACTTTGTAACGGATTTGCACGGTACTGCAAACATTTATTCATACGATCTGTCAAAATCAGATATCGAACGATTAACCAATTTCGAAGATTATGATGTCAGAACAATGGGGCACAATGGTGAAAAATTAATATTTACAGTTGGCGGCGAAATTTGGCTTTTCAGTATTTCAGATTCCAAATTATCAAAAATACAGGTTGATATAAATCCTCTCGGAAAGAAGGACAGGTTGCTATTCCTTGATGCTACAACAGACCTCGAAAAAATTAGGCCTTTCAGCGAAGAATCCTTGGGCATTATAATCAGAGGAAGAGGAGTTATAATGGGAAAAAACAGGACTAATCCAGTATATCTTAACAGAAATTTTACCGGGAGGATAAGGGATGTTTGTGAATTAGATGAAAAGAATTTTGCGGTAGTTCAGGAAATAGATGGGGAAGATGGTATAAATATTTACGATTCAAAGGGGAACAGGGTTAAGTCTTTTTCATTAAATCTGGGAATTTTAATGAGGATGATGCGAGTACCAAAAAGTCAAAATATTGTCGTCTCAAACAACAGAAATCAGCTTTTCCTAATAAATCTTGAAAGTGGTGAACAGAAGTTGATTGACAAGAGTGATGCCTCAAGGCTTGGAGATTTTGACGTAAGCAACGATGGAAAGCTGGTTGCATATGCATTTAAGTTATCAAATGGGAGGTCCCAGATCAGATTATGCTCTTTTGTTGATATGAGGATATACGAAGTAACATCCACAACATCACAAGATAGAAATCCCTCATTCGACAGGAGTGGAAAATATCTCAACTTTATTTCAAATAGAAATTTAGATCCAACATATGATGAATTTATATTTTCACTCGGTTTCATGACAATATCCAAACCCTACTGTGTTTGTCTAAACTCTAAACTGGCTGATCCATTCATAGGCAGCCATCCTAAATTCGAAGAATCCAAGGAAGAAGTGGTTTATGATTTTGAAGGAATAGATAAAAGGATACAGCCGTATCCGCTGGAGACAGGAAATTACGAAGAGCTTAAAACGGCTACAGGAAAAATATACTATGTCAAATACAAAGTAGAAGGAGCAATGAAGTATTATTCACTTGGTCCGAGGGGAGGAAGAACAGGAACGCTGATGGAATACAATCTCTCAAAAAGAGAGGAAAGAACTGTAATGGATGGAATAAATTTCTTTGCAATCTCGGAGGATGGGGAAAAATTGTTAATTCAGAAAGGTGGAAAATATTATCTAACGAGCCTTGATTTAAAACCAGAAGATCATGATCTAGAAAAGTTAGAGATTAAGCTGAATTCCATAAATGCAGAAATTCAAAGAAGTGCAGATTTTAAACAGATGTTTAACGAAACCTGGAAATTCATGCGAGAAGGCTACTGGAAGGCTGAAACACTAAAAAATTGGGATTCCGTAAGAGACAAGTATTCAAAATTGCTCGATAAAATTCAAACAAGAAGTGAATTATCAGATTTGCTCAAGAAAACTCAGGGGGAACTCGGGACTTCGCATTCCTATGAAATATCACAGAAACTTTCTGAGGCAAAATATTACAGTGCGGGAAAACTTGGAGCAGTACTGGAGGATACAGATGGAAGCGGTGTAAGGATAAGCAGAATTCTCAGAGGAGATCTGGCAAATGAAGGAGAAAAGTCATCATTAGAAGGAAGTGGATTGACGGTTGTCGATGGAGATGTAATAATAGGCGCTGAAGGAGCAGAAATCCACACCCTCATGGAACTACACAGGATACTGTTGAATAAGAATGAAGACTTAATCACGCTTAAACTAAAAAGGAAAGATGGCGGGATTTTTGAAAGCACAGTAAAGTTAATGACAAATCAAAGAAAGCTCGCATACAGAGATTGGGTCGAAACCAAGAGAAAATATGTTCACAATGCCAGCAAAGGCAAATGTGGATACATTCACATACCGGATATGGGACCTTATGGCTATTCCGAATTCTTTAGATTATTCATTGAAGAAACAAAGTTTCAAAATCTAATCGTTGATGTGAGGTATAACGGGGGAGGGCACGTCTCTCAGCTTCTTCTGGATATGTTGGCTAGAAAGCCCCTTGGAAGTGATATTAACAGATGGGGGGAGCCTGAACCTTATCCCTCATATTCCGTGAGTGGCAATATGATCTGCGTTACAAACGAATTTGCCGGTTCTGATGGAGACATTTTCAGTCATTCATGGAAATTAATGAAGCTGGGGGAATTGGTTGGAACCAGAACATGGGGTGGAGTCGTTGGAATCAATCCAATAGCAACCCTCATTGATGGTACAATTGTTACCCAGCCCGAATATGCGTTCCATTTTAATGATGTTGGATACGGGGTAGAAAACTATGGGACCGATCCAACGGTGGAGGTTGAAATAAGCCCCGACGAATTTGCAGAAGGTGATGACGTTCAGCTCAAAAAAGCTCTGGAAATTGTCTTAAAATAAAATGATCATTTGGCATCATCTATTGATAAAACAACATAAAGATTTAATTAAAATTCCTGATTTACTCTCGTGATCTCTGAGGAAACCTATAACAACCTTGTCAATAATTTTAAGAGAACACTGATTTCAGAAAGACGAAGCCCGCGAACTGTTAAACAATATGCATTCCTGTATAGTAAATTTCTAAAGTATGTAAACAAGGAACCAGTTGAATGTACGCAACAGGACATTGAAAAATTTAAATTCTTTCTTGCAACAAGTAAGGCATACTCTAAAGCAAGTCAGTATCTGGCAATTCAGGCGGTTAAATGTGCATTCAGAACGCTGGAAGTCGCAGTTCCAAAGAATCTGACTCCTCCCAAGAGGTCACGAAAGATGCCTGTATTTTTATCTCCAAAGGAATCAGCAATGCTAATCAAGGCTTCGGGCAAGAATTTGCAGGTTAGAATTATAATTTCTACGCTTCTGTATTCAGGAATCAGGGTAAGCGAACTATGCAATATGAAAACTGAAGATATCAATTTCGATGAGGGATCAATCATAATCCATGGCGGAAAGGGAGACAAGGAGAGGGTGGTGCTAGTGCCATCTGAAGTATCAGAATTGATGAAAAACTATCATATGGAAATGATTGAAAGAGGAAAAATATCTGAATATCTCCTTATCAGCCAAAAGGGGGGAAAATTTGACACATCGACAATAGAACGAGTTGTAAAAAAAGTTGCACAAGAAGCAGGCATCAGAAGGAGGGTCACTCCACACACGCTAAGGCATACTTTTGCTACAAACATACTGAGGAATGGAGGGGACATTCGATTCATACAAACACTATTGGGACATGCCAATATTGGAACTACAGAAATTTACACTCACATAGACAGTGAAGCAATGAGGGAGATGTTCAGGAAATTCGGACCGAAATATACTGACGAGGACATGTAAATAGTTTAAGGAACATTTTTAAATTAATACTTTCTAAGTATCAAATAATCGGCGAACCATTTTAAGAATTCTTTTTCTTCTTGGTTTCCTTTGGATTTATCAATGTATTTCTTTCCCCAATCAATGAATCTTTTGATTAAATACCTTGAATAGTCATATGACCCAGTTTCCTTGACTATCTCCTTTAATTTTTCAAAATCCTCGTCTCCTATGTTTCCATTATAGAGTGCTTTTTCAATGAAATCCCTCACTTCCTCATCTGCATTCTTCATCGCCCTGATCATGAGAAGCGTCTGCTTTCCTTCATTTACATCACTCTTGGGGGGTTTTCCTATTTCCTCTTGAGTACCGAACAATCCGATCACATCATCATGAAGTTGAAAGGCAAGTCCCACTAGATTTCCATAAGCTTTCAGTGGTTCGATATCCTTTTGAATTCCTGCCAGGCTGGCGCCCATCATGAGTGGACCTTCAAGGGTATATTTTGCAGTCTTTCTTAGGTGGAGCCTTATCAGATCATTCTGGCTAAGCTTTACCCCTGCACTGGAAAACATATCAAGTCCTTCACCGTAGCCTGTAGTCTTAATTATTTCAACCAGGTGCTTTGAACAATCAATCTTTCTATCAGATGGGAAATCTGATGTTAAAAGTGCGTCGAATGAATAATCAACCGCAAGATCACCCGCAACAATAGCAAGAGCTTCAGCCATATGCCCCATGTCTTTTACATTCCCAATAATTTCCTCGACCTTCTTGTGAAAACTTTTTTTTCCTCTCCGAAGATCACTTCTGTCCATGATGTCATCGTGTATCAAAAAAAATGATTGTGACAACTCAATGCTTATGGCAGCGTCATAGATTGCATCACCGGTACCACCGAATAACCTGTAGGCAACTACAACAAGAATCGGTCTCACCCTTTTGCCTCCTGAAACTGTGTACTCCCTTAATTCCCTAACAATTTTTTCAAGGTGCTTATCTTTTACATCTTTCAGCACACGTTCAAAATAGCGCTCAAGCGCAGCTTTAATCTTTGTTCTTTCAACTTCCATATAAAGGGCAAATTTTTTGTCATTCCCCTGATAGTCCATGATTGGTAATTTCCTATTGGAATAAAAGTATATATTCACCTATTTGTGGAAATTTCATGCTCCATTAATATGAGATAATCCTATGGTCAATAATGAACTCATCCGTATGTGGTGGTCTAGATGAGGCAGGCAGGGGTCCGGTAATTGGCCCCATGGTAATGGCATTAGTGGAATCCACAAATGAAAAGATGGAACAATTAGGTGCAAGAGATTCAAAA
>JAJZXP010000462.1 GCA_021806345.1 Thermoplasmata archaeon
GTTGGCATCGCCTCTAGATAGTGGTTTTTCAAGGTTTTAACCCGGTTTTTCCTCACCACTTTGTCAATAGTTGTTTTGTATGTATCAAGTAACACAAACGTGTCCAGAAACCTGAAAATGGAGAATTCTATGACAGACAAGACTGCAGTCCTGAGCTTGTCATATGGTTTATTGTAGCCTAATTTTGTTGGATCATTTGTAATAACTGAGCTGTGATATATTACCTTATATTTTTTCCCGAAAAGAGGGGCAAAAAAGGTAAGCAACAATCCGATTAAGTTTGTAAGGCTCCTGTTTCCGAAGGAAGTCGAGTTCAGGTTAAAAAATACAATATCTGCCTGTTGATTCCTCAGTTCCTTCAGGAGATTGATAAGCGTAAGCGGTTTTTCTAAATCAAAACATGGGCGTATCTTTATATGATTGGGCAACGGCAGGTCTGCCTTGCCGCCACTATTTGATGGGCATAGGACATTGATTTCTTTAATCCTCTTTACCTTCGAAAGCAATAATACAAAACCTGTTGCCCATTGCGCCAGCGGATCTCCATGGTTGTAAAAGTTTCCCACAAAAGATACCTTCAAGTTATCACGGATGTCAAGAGGATAATCTTTCACTGTGGCAGACTTTCTTATTTTAGCGTCCATTTCTGATCAGAGTCAAGAATGTGAAGGAAAAATGTATGCTTATATTTTGTGTATGCTACTATGAAGTACTTTGATTTTCTTTATTTGTAATCTATTGACTAACTCACCTTCATTAAGTTAAATGTTACCATAATATGGCGTAGGTGGGTTCCTTGCGTATATAGATATTTGTCCCTATCCAGCAAGGAGTTCTGAGTTCAAGTGAAACTAGTAAGGAACAGAACTCACGTGTCTTCAAACATGGAAAGATTACATTTGACTTTATTACTGCCATTTACAGTTTAGCATCAGAAAATATTTTAACGGCACAATCATCCTTGGATAATGCAGCAAAAAACAGCCTCCATTCAGAGCAGGGCGAGTGGGGGTGCAGTCTCATGGATTGCCAGTCATTTTAAAGCTGCTGTATTTTCAGGTTTTCTTATTCCAATAGTATTTTTTGTTGTGCTCTCCTATTACAACATTTTGATGTATCTGTCCAATTACTATACCATTTTTGATCTTGGGCTTGCTTACAGAACAATGTATCTCTTTATTACGACCCACTCGCTCGTAAATTGGCCAGTCCCGTATGCTCTTGTAACTGCGAAACCTTACACTAAACTGATCTATGTTCCATTATCTCTCACTTTAATTATATATGGGGGACCTACAACTGTCCTTGTGGATATGATAGCCGCGGTATCTGCAGGTGGATTTGCTATATTCAAGATTTTCAAAATTCGCACCGCTGACACCAGTGTGGGTTTATTTGCGCAAATAATGTACTTTCTCTACCCAGCTAGTTACGGTCTAATGGCCCATGGCGGAAATTTCATGATTTTTTTTACGCCCCTTATCTTATTGAGCTTCATGTACTACTTAGAGGAAAAGCCATTTAAATCTGGTATCCTCGCTATATTTTCGATGTTGACTTTCAGTTTTGCTACCCTGTTGGTTCCATTATTTTATCTGACAACCATAACTTTGGACAAAAAATTTTATGCAAAATCCAAAATCATCACAGGAATGGTAAAAGACTATGAAAAGCAGAAAAATCACGGGAATATGGGACTCTGGAAGATTTACTTCATTGCCCTCGCGTTTATAATAGGGGCAATCTTGTTTTTTTTCGAGATAAGTATGTATTCCTTTGGGGGGTTAATAACCGCAGCGAGGTTACCAGTTTCTAGTGCTAGTAATGGCGCCATATTACCAACCACTAACTTTTTACAAACGATGTTTGGCATTTTGCCGGGGACTAAGTTCAATTTCTTTTTGAGCATGTTGTATCCATTCCTCTTCCTCCCTATCCTTACTCCTTATTCTCTTTTTATTCTCCCGTTCTTTCTGCTCTTGTTCTATGCGAATTATTTACCATATTATGGTGTTTCTCAGCAGTATCCTTCAATGGTAAGTGCAATCATATTTGTGGGATTTGCACATTTTCTTAGCAGGCACTTGGGTAAAAAAAGTATTAAGAAATTCATGGTATTTACCCTTGTCGCATCATCTGTGTCTTTCCTAACACTTTCTCCTTTCAGTATTGGCAACTTCGAACAAGGTTATTTGGTTTCAAACTCTCATGTTACAAATCTTGATATAGAATTGAATAAGGGTTTATCGTATATACCGATGAACTCGAGTGTCTTCATACAGAATGATATTCCACAGTTGATGAACCGGGCCAGTATTTATATGCCAGGTAACTACAGTGGGCAGACTGTTAATTTTTCAGTCATCATTCCCTCCGACATCGGTTTTCCATCGGACCAGTACTCAGGTTATAATTCTACCTGGGCCCTATTTTTCCACAATAACCCATCTTACGGACTGTACATATATATTGAGGGAATTTCAATCTATAAATTTGGTTATCATTCCAATCCAATATACTCCATAACCTAATCTCGTTGAAAAATGTCTTCAGAACCAATTAATTGTTGACAAAATTATCAATGAGAACCAATTAAGTCTTCATAGATTTTAACATGATCCTCCATCACTTTATGGGTTTCGTGAACATTTTTCATGAATCTATATGCTTCTTTACCTTTCGTTTTAAACCATTCATCTTCCATACTTTGTTTTATTGCCTCTTTCAATTTTGAAGCTTCAACATAAGAACCAAACATACCGGAATAGTTATCGGGGTTCACAGTCGAGACTATGCTCATGCCATTAGCGCCAGCTTCTAAGAAAGATATCGGAAGACCCTCCCTTGCAGAAGTATTCATGAGGGTCCAGCAATTCTTGAGTAACTCTTTTTTGCGTTCTTCGCTCACAAAGTCTAAAATGTGTATGTTAGGAAATTTAGAATACCTTTCCCTTAAATTGTGCTGTATTTTCTTGTAAAACTCATAGTCATTGGACGTACCAACAAAATAAAAATCATACTGCGGAAGTTCTTTGGCGACTGCCAATGCCACATCGGGTCTCTTCTGAGTATCCCATCTTCCTAGCCACAATATTGAAGGAGATTCCGATTTCTGGGAAGTCTGAAGATCAAAGAAATCTTGAGGGTTTGGTAAAAATCCTGGTTCATAATTCAGGTTGAACAGAGATTTTACTTTCCTAGAAATGAAGTTTGCCTCAGAATAAACTGAAGTTTCTGGAACGTTGTTTAGAATTTTTTTTACTGGTTTAATGTGAAGCATATTATCACTGAATTTGCCAAAATATGATTTCGCTCTTTCTCTTCTATCCGAAGGGAAAATATTGTTTTTTGTTTCCGAGAAAGATAAGTTGGAAAGGTATTCAACAGCAGCTTTTCTCATCAAAGAGTGATCAGTATTATCAAATGGATCCTGGAATACGATGACGTGTTTATCGGATTTCTGATGTGCCTGATAGGAATAAAGGTAAGGCTCTTCGCTCTGATACACATCCACAGGAAATTCATCCAACATTTTGCTCAGGCTCTTGATTCTCCGATACCCTTCCCACAATTGAAGGATAAATCTCCTAAAATTTGAATCATCAAAGAGATTTACCATCTTATAGAGGTGAATTTGAACAGAGTTCAGTTCGAACGTTTTTTCAACATTATCTTGCTTGGAATAAGAAGCGGCCGGTATGAAGACATGCACTTCATGTCCCATTTTCGCAAGGGCCTCGCATTTTTTTCTAGTAAGGTAACCAAATCCGCCATGAGCACTCGTAGGTTTTATGTTTCCGTCAGAAGATTGGTATCCAAAATATTCTATTCCCAAGAATCCGATCCTCAATGAATCACGAAATGTGACAAACATTTTAAATCTACCTCATACCAATGTTTGTGATAAAATAGTATAACACTAATAAAAGTATTATGTCTCTTTTAGTATTAGGTTTAAATTTTTGACTTCTCTTATAATGCATTGAATGAGGGATGACAAACTTCAAAAATTCCCATTTGAATTGCTATCTCTCAGAATTGTTTTAATGAAAATCTCGAAGTTCTCTGCCACACGACTCCAAGAATACTCTCTGCAAATGTAATCATAGATTTCTTGTTTTCTGGACTTAACAATCTCTATGTTGTTAATTGCCCCTTCTATCGCGGTTGCTAGGGCTATTGGCAAGGGATAGGAATAACTGAGGTACCCCATCTCTCTAAAGTCATCAAAACTACCAGAAAGGTAAGAACTGATGATACAGTACAAGCCACTCGAAAGAGCCTCAAGCACAACAAGCGGATACTGATCACATTTTGTCGGATAAACAAATACATCACATTCCCTGAAAAGTTCAGATAACTGAAGATCGTTCAACAACCCATGATACACAATATTTGAATACTTTGAAACCCGCAAGAGATTCTCAAGGGGTCCAGTTCCGACTACATGCAGCTCTGCATGGTCGACCGGTATTAATTTGAAAGCTTCAAGTAGCAGTTCAAGGCCTTTACATTTTTCAAGTCTTGCCACATAAAGTAGCCGTAATTTGTGTCTTTGAGAGTTATACTTTGGATAAAACAATTTGGTGTCGACACCATTCTGGAGCACAAGGTTCGTTCCCCGTTTAATCATTGGAGCTTTTTTCCTATAAAAAGGAAACAAGTGGAAAGTGTCTATAGAATTCAGTAAAAGCCCATTTTCTATCAATCTTATGAGCAAGGTGTTAACCAGACCTCCTGGTCTTCCCAGCGAGCCATGAGTGCTACCCATGAGTATTGCCTGCGAATCTCTGAAAATAGTAACCATATTGTTTTGAAAAAGATAGATTAAATCCTGTTCAGCAAGTGAAATTCTCAACTGTTTGTACGTTGTGTTTCTGAGAATCCACCAAATGATCGGTTCAATAAAAAAAACTAGGAATGCTCCAAGGATGATTGACTTTTCTAAGAAACGGAATTTGTTGCTATATCCTTTTATCGACAACAATTCTACCCCATCGATATATTTTTTCAACTCATTCTCGTCTACCCGGATCCTATCATAAAAATCAGTTTCCACAATGGTAATTTGAAATTCTTCCCTATTTAAGAATTGAATCAATCTTAGAGCCACATTTACGGCCCCACCGCCATTTTTTAGGCTCGTATTCTCTATAAATGTTAATTTTATTTTGTCCTTTTCCATTAGCGAAACTTATGTTAAATAACGCTAGGTTTAATTACAATTTCGACAGTTTAAGTGCAAAGATTTACCCTTATTGAAGTATCTGAATCCGAATTCTTATATTTTAACATTGATAAGGATATCGATTGAACGAAATGATTACTTATCGATCAAATATTGATGGACCTAAGTTTAGCGTTATAATTACTTGTTGGAATAGGTATGATTTCGTGGAGCAGGCTATCGAATCAGTTTTAAATCAGACCGTTCAAAGAGAATTCTATGAAATAATTCTAGTTACTAATGTCTCGAATGATAAAATAGAGCGCCTATGCAGTGAGAATGATGTTAAAATTATCAAAAATAACAATTCAAAACAAGGGCCATTTTTCCTTAGTGGTATAAAAGATTCTAAAGGTGAGTATTTGGTTTTTCTTAACGATGATGATTTGTTCCATCCTACTAAACTCTTTAGGATTAACTCCGTTATTGATGCCTATGGGGTGTTGGCCTATTACCATAATGCGTCATGTCCATTTGGTGCGAATGTCACGACAGACCAGATCCTGGAACAGAGCAATATGAATACTTGCGACGCGAAATTGGAACTTTTGAATGCTGAGAACGAGTGTGGACTGTTGAAAAATTATTTTTACAATTATTACTGGGCCGGAGATAGTTCTATTGCAGTAAGAAAACAAATAGTTTTAGAAAATGAGGAATTTCTGAGCGAAACGGATGTGATCGACCAGAACCTTTTCTATACTGCACTTTATAGGGATAAGGCTGTCTCAGTTCACGATCCATGTGCGCTCACTTTTCTCAGAGTACATAATTCTTTGTCTAATACCTTCTCTCCCAATTTTAAGGAATTTCAGAGTAGAAAAGCTTATCTATACTCAAAACAGTTTGAAGATTGTCGCAATAGGACCAATTCACTCGGAATCCACACGGTTATCCACACCATAAGCAATATGGAGGTACAATTAAGGCTAATAATTTTTGCTCAAAAGAATGGTAATTTAGACATTTGCTCGTTATTCTTCAATATAGACACTCTCATTTACATAAATAGTATTAAGAAAATCACGAGAAAATCAACTTCTCTTCTTCTGCTCTTGCTTTCAGCAATCAGGATAACACCTATAATTGGAAGTTTGAGCCCAATGATTTATTTTGCACTAAACAAAATACTTGGTAGAAACATATAAAAAGAATCAGTATAGCGGCGACTTGATTTCCTTATATGATTATCTTGTCTTACGCGCTGATTTCTAAATTTATTCGTGAATCCCTGACAGGATAGATCTCAGATAATCCAATCCGTCGTCAACCTTGCCCTCTAATCTTGATTCACGAAAATTAATTTTACCTAAGGAAAAGACCTCGTTTCCTCTAAGTATTCTGATAGAATTAAAAATATGATAGAGAATTTGCTTGAGATCCTCAATTAAGTTACCTGGGTGGAATAAGTGAAATAACAATGGCACTTTCAAGTAAGAAATTGCATCAGTCATACTTTGAGATTTTATTAGTGAGGTCACAATATTAACCTGTGATAATCTGGCTTTTACTGAATCTGTACATACGACTGGCACACTAAACTCTCTGGCAAAAATTAAGGAGCCAGAGGGTTGGTAATTATTTGCGTGAGCGAAAACAAAAAGATCACAATTAGAAAGTTCTTTTATAAGCCCTTCAGTGGAATAAGATGAAGTTTTCACAATGAAGTTGGAATCAATACTTTTTGAACTATTGATATCATCCTTCGAATAATCAATTCCTGATGTTTTCAACAACTTTATTACTTCATCGAATGACCTATCCCCTCCGCTCCACTCTGTACTCGTACCAATGAGGATTTTTAGGTCTATTTTACTTAACCTGGCCATTTCAATGATATTGAGCAGTCGTTTACCTTTACTTGCGTAGCCAAAAGTGCAAGCAATAGGCTTGGTTTCCCCTGTTAAATCTCTCCGTTTAGGCGGTATTTGAAAGTTGTATGAGAGATGTGGAAACAGGTAAAATCTGTTGGTTTTACCAAAAAGCTGTGATATGTCATAGGATTTGAATGTTAGTATGCAGTTTCTTTCAAGATATCTTCTGTCCTTTCCTCGAATGGGCAGCCAATCGTGGATATCCAAAATGACTTTTATGCCTTTCTTGATCAGAAAACGTATCTGAGTCATTAGGATAGTAGACTCAATCAAAGCAGGGGCGTATTCTATTATTACAATTCTATATTTTATGTCAATTACAGAATAGCAAATTTGAACAGAAAGTTCATACTCCTCTTGCAACCTTTTCTTTAGAACATTTGTATATTCACTTACCCCCCCAGTTCCAGAAAATAACAGCAATATTGACACGCCTGACGGTAGTCTTTTTTCCGATAGTGAGTCTTTTGAAGCCACAACTTTTATCCAAGATTCATTTATCGAAGGCCTCGATATTTTGTAGCTACCATCTATATTTTCACTCATAAGGGTCCATAATTTTTCTATATTTTTAGGGGAACCATTCATTCTAAACAAGAATAATCCGCCGGGTTCCAGTGCGTGAAGGTTATTTCTGATTAGAAATTTCAATTGTTTTGCTTTCGAGATATATTTTCTGATAAAAATTACCCCAAAGTGTTTATCAGGAAAATGACGCCCTTGATATTTGTCATATACAAATCTGATCCTCTGGTGCAAATCATTAATGTAAATGTTTGGAGTAGTCCCGCAAGCGACAATCTCGTTGGGAAATGTTGCAGCAATTTCCCCCAAAACTGGATTTTTTTCCCCATCTATGCATAATATTTTCTTTTTACCATCATCAGCTATTGCAGAACCTATCTCTTCTACCAACTTTAAATCTCTTAAGATATCGACTTTCATTCAAATGCAGGTGATCTGGTAATCATGGCTTATTCTTAATTTTTTACAGAAGTTATTTGAGAGCAATTAATTTTGAGCTAAAAAGTTGAATAATGCAAAGTTAAAACATTAAATTAGGGTGTAACCAACCGATAGAACGCGTTTAACCAATATGAAATTAAATTCTTTTGCAGACACTTGAAATCACAACCTTTTTCCAGTGTTTAGAAAATATAAACCTTTATGCAAGTAAGAGCCAAACCACCAATCTAATATTCTGTCAGAAACGTTGATCCTAGGAATC
>JAJZXP010000463.1 GCA_021806345.1 Thermoplasmata archaeon
TAGTTTAGCAACTACTCGGGAACCTATTTAAATAAAATAATTATTAAATTGAATGTTAATGTGGAAGTAGGAATTTTAGTAATACATTTGAAAAATCTTAAATTTTATTTTTATTCAAGAAATTCAGGACTAACTCGCAAAATTTTTCCGGTTGATCCAGTGGATTTATGTGCGCAGCATCTTTTAATATTATCATTTCAGAATTTGAAATGTTGTCTCTAAGATAACGAGAGTATTCACAAGGCGTGAAGATATCTTCTTCACCACAGATTATTAATGTTGGAACATTAATTGTGTGTAGAATATCGGTGTGATCAGGCTTATTTATTAGGGCTTCTAAAGCCCCTACTATGGCATCTTTTTCCATATTGGCGCTCATGCACCTGACTAGATCCAATACCCAAGGCTTTCTTTCTATTGTGTTTTTTGAAAGCCTTGATTGTACATTATCTAGATATTTACTGAAGTCTTGCTTCAAAAGAGTATCAATTTGCCTCCTTCGTCTATCAGCTATCTCCTTACTGTCAGCTTGGGCCTTCGAACCTGCCAATACCATTGATGAAATAATACCCGGCCTGCGTTTCCAAATTTCAAGTAAAACGTAACCTCCGGCAGAGGATCCTATAAAGGCCGCTTTGCCCACTTTAAGCTCATCAAGAAGTTGAATTATATCATCTGCAAATAGTTCAATTGACATTTTTCTTCCATTTAGTTTATTATCACCATGACCTCTTAAATCAGGGGCTATAATTCTATAACCTTCCTCTATGAACCTAGGAATATGATAGCCCCACATTAGTTTTGAATGGTTAAAACTGTGAAGCATCACTATGGGATAACCATTACCCAAATCGTAGTATGATTTCATTTTATTCCACCTATCATTTGTATTTTGTTTTCCCTTTTAAGATGATAATTGTTAATTTATGAGATTATAGAACTCATAAATTTCAATAATTATCAGGAAACCTGTTCCCTGAATTGTCCTGCGTTCCTGAATATGGGGGCGTCAGAAAAAGTAAACACATACAAAGGTTTATTGCCTGTATTATGAAAATAATACTCCTTCCAGGATCCTACCGTCACAATATCATAAGGTTCAAGGGTAAATTTCTTGCCCGTACCTGGAAATACAATCTCACCCGAACCGTCAAAGCACAAAGCAATTAAATTTTCAGTTCTTCTTATTTTTGGTCCAGTTTTACCAGGTCTAATATATCTCATGCCCAGATTCATTGTAGGAATTGGGTCATGGCCAGTTTTCGGATCTATGTAATCCAGGTGAAAGGCATCTTTCTCTTTATTCTCTGAAGCCATCGTCTCCAATGCCTCCTTTACATGTTGAAATGGGTAGTAAAGCAAACGGGAATTTGTACCTTTCAGATTGGGTGCATACAATCCTCTGCCATGAAGGGCCTCATTTGCAGAAACATCTCGCTCAATTTCCTGGTTTTTACCACCCATAGTTGAATAAAATATCGCTCCTATCCAATAAGAAAATATTAAATCGAGACCGTCAAACCATATCGTGTCTTTCTTTCCATTGTTGCGGTGGTCATGCCATGTCCAGTTGGGTGTTAGGATTAAATCCCCCTTCTTCATCGGTATTTTTGTTCCATCAACTATAGTAAACGTTTCAGAATCATCGGACTCTAAGATGAACCTAAAGGCATTTGCACTATGTTTGTGCGTCGGTGCAATTTGACCCGGCCTGAGAAGCTGGATACCTCCTCTCATTGTCTGGGTAGTTGCAGCTGGAAAATAATTTTTGAGCCCGGGGTTTTCAAATTGAACATTCACCCTGTCCGCCTGGTCTGGAGTTAACATCTCACTCAGTTCATATAATCTTGCCCTGGTCTCTTTATATTCCCATTTATGTGTTTCAGTAAGGGGTTCAGGTACCGAAGTAAAAAGTGGCTTGATCTTGCCTTTTCCAATATCGGATTGATAATAGGTGTTTAAGTTTTCCTCCTCAAGCTTCTCTAAAAAATTCACTAATTTCTGTTCCATAACTCCCCAGCTAAAATTATTATTTTAATTTTGCGAGAAATCACTCTGGAAAATGATTATTAATTGAATGGAATCTGGTTAATAAATCATAACAATTTGTATTATCTTTAATCAATATTAACACAGAACTAACCCGATTTACAGTAATTAAGATTCTTCAATGAGCAAAAGTTATTCTTGACGTGTCAACGTTTATATCGAAAATAAGTCAATTTGAGGCACATTAACCGATGGTCAGGAATATAAGAGAAGAATAAACTCAAGTCAGTAAATAGACTGCAGGAAATATGCTACTTCATTTTCTCAAATTAATTGATGTTTATAATTATACAAAGCTGAGCCTACAAATTAAGCAACTTAGTAATGTTGCCACTAAATACAGTTTCAAGTTCTTCCTCAGTGAAGTTCAACTTCCGCAGTAAATCCGGATACGAGGACATTCTGTTTCTACCGGAATCCGGCCCCCAAGGGTAATCTGTTGAAAAGACCATATTTTCAATTCCAACGACTTCCCTACCACATTGAATTGCGGCTGCATTGCCACCGATGGCCGTGTCATAATAAAACCTTCTCAACATCTCTGTTGGGGTATTACCTGAATTAAATAATTCGCCCCTAACGTTCATTACCTTGGAAGCTTTAGAATCATAAGATTCCTGTATCCGACCGATAAGGTATGGAATGGTACCACCCAGATGATGAGTCACTATCTTAAGTTGGTGGAGTCTTTCCATCACTCCTGAGAGAACTAAGCGAGCCCAAATCAAAGATGTTTCATAGGGCCAACCAAGGACATGCATTAAATCGAATTCAATTTCGTAAGGTCTGCTCATTTTTTCAATTGTATCCACAGGATGTATATATATGGGAACACCTAACTTTGATGCCTTCTCCAATGCTGGAAAGAATTGGTCAATAGGCTTACCAAGTGAATTCGTAGGAACCATGAATCCCTTAAGCCCCATATCAATTGCCCTTTCCATCTCTTCAAGTCCTCCATTATTGAGGGCCTGCAATGGAATAGTTCCAAGTCCGGCAATCCTTCCTTTACTTTTATCTACTAGTTCAACAAGGTCATCATTCAATATTGATGTTAATTTGAGATTTTCTTCTGAATCTAATTCAAATGTATTTGGTTCAATTATGCTATGAACCATAGTAATCTGCATTTTAAAGCCAAAACGGTCTAGATCCTCTAAGCGTTTTTCCAATTGAATAAAATTAGGTTTCTCCCTTGACAGTTGTGAGGTATATTTTGCAGCTTTTTTTGCACCTTCTGACTTTGCATTACTCAATTGCTTCAAGTAATTTGGAGGAGTCCAATGAGTATAAGCGTCGATTATCATATTTGCATATATAAAAAATAAATAAAACAATTTCCTAAGAAACTGGACAAATTCTTATAAGGGGGATTTGATAAACTAAATATGTCATCAAATAGACTGCCACTCTCTATTGCCTTCTGGGACTATGATCGCACGAGGCCGCTTCTGGATGGAAAGGTAGGGATAGACGGTATAGAGCCAAGATATGTTCCACTCTGGGTTGAGGAGACGTTTTATCGAATGCTGCGAAATGCTGAATTTGACGTTTCTGAGATGTCTTTTGCTGCATACATGGCATCTCTTTCTGAATCAAGCCAACGATTTGTAGCAATTCCAGTTTTTCCGTCCAGGACATTCAGACACAGGTCCATTTACATAAACAAAGATAGTGGCATAAAAAAGCCAATTGATCTTAAGGGAAAAAGAGTTGGCATTCCACGATACCGGCAAACAGCTGGAGTATATATACGAGGAATGCTAGAGGACTATTACGGAGTACCATGTAATTCAGTAGTATATGTAACTGGTGGCCTTGAAGATAAGGTTCAGGAAGGAAAAGTCTGGGCGATGTCTGAACTTAATGAAAAACTTAGAAAAGAAAAAGGAATAATCATTGAGCCAGAGTCCCATAAATCACTTTCGAGTATGCTGGATAATGGTGACATCGATGCGATATATACAGCTAGAATGCCTTCTAGTTTTACAGGAAGTTCCGGTAACGTAATTCGCTTGTTTCCTGACTATAGGAAAGAAGAAATTAATTTTTACAAGGAAACAGGCATATTTCCAATAATGCATGTAGTAGTAATCCGGAATGATGTATACGAAAAAAACCGTTGGGTTGTTTCATCCCTAATGAAAGCATTTGAAAGGTCTAAACAAATGGCCTATAAGCTAAATTATCAAACTGGTGCAGTCAGGTCTATGTTGCCGTGGATGAATGAAGAGATAGAAATAATGACCTCAATCTCAGGTGAAGATTACTGGCCTTATGGAGTAGAAAGAAATTCTAAAACTCTAAGTGCTTTTTTGAAGTATATTTACAAACAGGGATTATCAAGCAAAGAGTACAAACCAGAAGAAATATTTGCCAAGGAATCTTTTGAAACATTCCATATAGACGATAATTCGCCGGCAAATTTTTAGACCATTGCCTCCCAGCAAAAAACCTTAATTATATGCAATATTAAGTGATTAATGTCAGATTTAGATTTAAGCATTGGGATGGCGGATTATGATAGAACTGCGCCCCTTATAAATGGCGAAGTTAAGCCTGAGGGGATATCTCTAAGATATATAGTCTCTCCACCATCAGAAACTTTCTGGAGAATGTTAAAATTTGAAGAATTTGATATTTCTGAGATGTCTATGTCTAGTTATCTTATTTCCCTGCAGAAAGGTAGAAGATGGAGGGCAATACCTGTATTTCCATTCAGATCATTTTTCCACACCAATATATTTGTAAATAGAGATGCCGGAATAAGAACACCAGAAGACTTGGTAGGAAAAAGATTTGGTTTACCTGAATACCAGGTGACCGCCGCTTTATGGATGCGTGGAGCGCTTGAACACGAGTTTGACGTTAAGCCGTCTCGGATAAAGTGGTATGTTGAAAGACAAAAAACATTGAGTCATGGTGGTGAGACTGGTTTTAGACCACCAGAAGGGGTATCAATTGAACAGGTACCAGACTCGACTACACTGGCAAATTTGTTGGATGAGGGGAAAATTGATGCAATCATGCCAAGCCCTTATCCAGGAATGAAGTCCATGTTGAACAAAACGGATTTTTTAAATTTCGCAAATTCAGAAAAAATTAGCCCTCTATTTGAGAATTCTGTAACTGAGGGAAGAAGGTATTTCAAGAAAAATGGGTTCAGCCACATTAATCATACCGTAATATTAAAAGAAGATTTAGTTGAAAAACACAAATGGGTCCCTCTAA
Source organism: Thermoplasmata archaeon (assembly GCA_021806345.1). The sequence continues at coordinate 5,281 of JAJZXP010000463.1, forward strand.
ATCTAGTCAAAGCATTTCAAGAAGCAAAAGAGATTGCCTATTCTAGGTCTGATCATCTTTTGAGGTCTTCATTGCTATTTGCTTATAATTATCTAAGACAAGAGAGAGAAGTTTTTGGAAGAGACCCATATCCATACGGTTTTCAGGTTAATAAAAAGGCCATTAATACATTAATCGAATATTCTGTAGAACAAGGCTTAACTAACAGATTTATAGAACCTGACGAACTATTTGTTCCATCTACTATTTTTATATAAACCTATTCAACTCCTTATTCTAAACAAAATATTTAAATAAACTCTATATCTAACTTTTTCTTAGATGATATTTATTAGGAGGATTTAACATGGCTGAAAGTATCAATAGTGATCTAAAGAAGAATGAATTCACCGGGACTTGGGGTACGTCAGTAGCCTCATTTGTGAGTGTGTTTTTCCATAACTATAATAATATTGCTGCAGCACTTGTGTCAGCAGTGATATGGCCAACAGTATTCTTCCCATCTGTAGCCCCTGACCTAGGTATCCTTCTTGGAATTAGTACCTATGTTGTAGGCTATCTTGCAGGAGTCCTTGGAGCTTTCCTGTTTGGTCAATATGGAGATACTAGCGGAAGACGAAATGTTGGTGTGGTAGCATTAGGTACTACAGCAGTAGGTGCTTTAGGTATAGCTTTTACACCAGGTTTTTCTGCTATAGGGGTTTCCGCCGACATATTACTTATTATATTCAGGTTTGTAGCTGGTATGGGAATTGGTACAATGGTTGGAGATGGGGCATGGGTAGTTGAAAGTGCCGCAAAATCCAAGAGACGTGGTCTCTGGGGGTCCACATTTGGAATAGGGCAGTCTGCCAGTGTTACAGCACCAGCCTTGATACTTTACTTCCTTTTGACAAAATACCCTCATGCCTATGTTTTTAGCGAGGGGTGGAGGATTTTGTTCTATATAGGGGCAGCGGGTCTCATTGCTTCCATTATAATAAGATACTTTATAACTGATACTAGGGTATTTGATACACTTAAAAGTGAAGGTAAGACAGAGAGAATACCAGCCCTAAAGGTCTTTAAGCCATTCTGGAAACAGATTGTGGTCCTAATGGTTGTTCAGGCTGCTTCTGCCGGGGCGATTTTTGAGCTTGCTTCATTTACCCCGGGATTTCTTGCAAGTGAGGGTCTGGTACCCATAGATGCCTTTTTGGCATTAGGAATTGCTGCAATTGTAGGTATTTTTATTAAAATTGGAGCGGGATATCTTGCTGACAAGAAAGGTAGAAGAACTGCAATGGGTGTGGGAATGGTGGCCATTATCATCTGGGCAATACCATATCTCTACTTCCTTTCATTGAAACCCTCTCTAGGACTTTTGATATCGGATGAGATAGTAATGTATGGATTGGCCAGTATACAGATTGCCGTTGTTGCATCTCTATTTTCTGAACAGTTTGCATCAAGATTCAGGTACTCTGGAGTTACGATAAGTTATAACTTTGGACAGCTGTTAGCTGGTTTAGTAACTGCTGTAATTGCGGCTGCATTCTTATCGGCTTTCCATGGACCTACACATGCCTGGCCATACATAGGGGCTCTTATGTTAGTACTTAATGCTATTGCATTTATTTCTCTGTTCTTCATAAAGGAAACTTATAAGCATGATATTATTCCCAACTAATTTTTTTTAATTTACTCTTTTTAACATTATTTTACATTAATTTTATTTGACCTTCCTTGTTACTGAAGAATATGAAACTATTATCTTTTAGCAGGAATCAAAGAGCAAATGTAGGCATGTTAAACAATGGATTAATAATAGACCTTGCAGAGTCTTATTTTGCTAAGTACAAGGAATCTCCTCCAAATTATCTTTACAATCTGAGAGAATTCTTCGATAATCTACCAATTGCCAAAAATGTAGTACAGGAGATAGCGAATGACAGTTCAAGTCAAGTGTTAATGCCAGAAAATTCAATTAAATTTTTACCTCCCCTGAAACCTAGGAAGATCTTCTGTGTTGCAGTAAATTATAGCACCCATGCCCAAGAGGCAGGTGGATCCTCAGTGGAGGAACCCTATGTTTTCACAAAGTTCCCTGACAACATAGTAGCACCCAATGAAGAATTATTAATGCCAAAATGCACTACTCAGTTTGATCATGAGCTGGAACTGGCTCTTGTCATTGGAAGGAAAGGGAAATACATTTCGAGGGAGGAAGCGCTTGATTTCATTGGAGGATACACCATATTCAATGATGTTAGTTATAGGGACCGAAGAATTCATTCTTCTAAAAGATATATTACCAATTGGTTACACGGTAAAAATCTAGATCATTCGGCTCCTTTCGGACCTTATGTGGTTACAAGTGACGAGATCCCCGACCCACATAATCTTCAAATGACTTTTGAAGTGAATGGGGAAGTAAGACAAAAAGGTAATACCAGGGACATGATCCACAAAATTCCGGAACTGATTGAATACATATCTAATGGTATAACTTTGATGCCAGGAGATATTATATCTACAGGAACTGTAACAGGTAGCGGATTGGGAACTGGAAAATTCTTAAAGGATGGAGATGTCCTGAAAGCCTCTATTGAAAAGTTAGGTACTTTGATAAATAAAGTTGTAGCAGAGAAATGATCTTTTCAAGAATACAACATTCCTATCTTATTCAGATGGCTCTAATGTTTCAGAATTTTGGCCTTTACCTTGTAACATTTAAAATTTGAATAATATCGTAAGACTAATTTTAGATTACCTATTACAGATTTTTAATGAGAATAAAGTTTAGGTTATGTCACTTTCTTTAATATTTAAGTTTCCAGAATAAGGGGACCCTTTGAACCATCAAGATTCCATAGACTTGGGAAAAATGAGAATATTGCAGTGAAAACCAGCATCATAATGCCTGCTATCAAAAAGGTGTTTACAATACCATACAGTGTTATGATTAAGGCACCCACTGCTATGGAAACAGGGCCAAACGACGAAAGAAGCCCATCCAGGGCAAAGTACTTTCCCCGCATTTCTTCAGGCACAATATTATGTG
>JAJZXP010000007.1 GCA_021806345.1 Thermoplasmata archaeon
GAATAATACCATAACCAATAGTTGCCAGCAAAATAACAAATAACATCACTATGGTACGGTACTTTCTGATGTCCCAAGTAAATTCATAACGTGCCACCGCGAACAGACGCGATATCGTGTTGTTCATGTAAATTGTAATTCTATTAATGATATTTTATTGTTTTGTTATTTTTAAATGTGCTTTATAACTCACGCATATAGTGAAATACAGGAAGGGTTGTTGCCCTTTAAAACACTAAAACTTATCACAACTCCAAGGAATAAGGGAAAATAGGATATCGGACTGGATCAGCTTTCTTCAATAAACGAGTTCTATTATAGTTAGAATTGATAGACAGGGATTTTGTTCGAGTTTTAAGTGAATACTTAGTTATTAAGGACTAAACCCGTTTTTAAGGATGATTTGAAAGACATAAATTTAAACCTAAAGGTAGGCTTATTTGTAGAAAGAGTTATATTGAATTACGTCTATCAATTTTATCTTCGGGTGAACTATATGCAGGAATCAACCATCTGGACCTCTATTGAAAGAAATGATAGGAAACTGGATTCGTTGTTTGATTCTCTAGAGAATGCATATTCGTTTAAGCGGGTCATTCTTTTGAATGAAGAGGAGGAATATCAATATGCAATACACGAATTTAGAAATAATCCGTTTAAAAACATTAGATATGTCTCTGGTCAGATTGTAAAGTTTAAAAGAGAAAGAGAAGTAGACTCTTTTAATATAGATAATGATAGTATAACACAGGAGCAAACAAACAATCCACCAATCATAGGATACTCAAATTTCGTTGTTTTCAATAAAAATATCTGGATCGAGCAAAAGGGTAGAATACTAGGACAAAGACAAGTTCTGAACGCAATTTTAAAATTTTGTGAGGAAAAAATCAAAATAGAAAAATTAGACATAGATTTTGTCACAGATAGTAAGGCGATGGATCAATTTATTGAAACTCAAGAAAAAATAATACTAATAAGGTTTTCAAATATAATTCTCAATCCTGACAATCCAGATCGAAATATTCAAAGATTTGAAGAAATCATAAAAGATTCTAACAGTAAAAATACTGAGTTTTCAAACAGTTCAGGAGAGGGTATAAATAAGGAATCTAGCATTGTAAAAGGAGGACTAAAACTTGCCGAAATGCAAAAACTTAATGTTAAAATAGAAGGAGAAATTGGGGGGGAGAAACAAGAGTTTAATTCTTCAAAAGGAAGGAACAAGCAGAAGGAGAAGGTAAAATACGAGAAAGGAAAACGTGATGAGAGTGTAATGTCAAAACTAATTCAAAAAATTAAGGAATTGATTTAATTATTTTTCTCTGCTTCTTCCCAACTCTTCATTAGTTTCTCACTTTTTCTGGCAGCAGTTATTGCTATTTTTCTTAAAGCTTTAGTTATAAGGACGAAAGTACCAAGAAACCCATATATTATTGCAAATAATGCTAACGCTTGAATTGTAACATTATAATATACCATCTCTATAAAACCAAATAATGGGATAGATAGGAAGATCCAATACGAGGACCAGGAGGTTTGAAATAATAGATATTGATAGTTTCTAGAAGCTATTAAGGCAGATAGATAATTTTCGTCTTGGATTGAGTAAATTATTGCATATGTTGCTAAAATTAGGCCCAGAAGTGCAACATCCAAGCCAATTACGAATATTACTTCTGTTGTGCTCATTGGATGAAGTTTATGGAACAAAGTTAATATCGAAACTATTAAGAGTGAGATGTAAAAATCCAAAGATCCTCTAGAGAAAAAAATACCCCTAATGCCTCCGTTTAGGTGAAATAGGTAGGTGATTGAATAATATCTTAGGTTGTTATTTCGCATAATTTCATCTCATAAAATAAGTATATGAGAGTAGTATTAAAATAATACTTAACAGTTCTTAGTTTGGATTAACCAAAAAATATAGTGGATTGGATCCTTATCGTGCGGTCGAGAGTCCCATTAATACCCACCCCTAAATTGCACTCCGCAGGAGAGAATAATGTGCCCGAAGCGAACCGGAAGTCTTGCGAAGCAAGACCGAGTGGTGTAAGCGTTAGCGGTGGGTGGTGCGGAACACCACACATAAACCATAAATGGCCAGCACAGGACCTCAACTTGAGTGAACATAGCTAATGAAAGCTTTTCCAAGATGAGTGCGAGGCATAAATCGAGAGAGGGTTAGGGATGAATTTTGATTGGGAACTAAGCATGGAGTATTATGTTCGACTTGCAGGCGAGCTAAATGCAAATGGTAATTGGCGAATGCTCAAAGAGAGGATTGCTAAAAGTCGGATGGAGAATTTGAGCCAAATCATACTAAAAGATATTAAAATCTGAAAGAATATAGAGTTATATTATGACCACAGCAAAACAGTCAAGGCTTGTAAGCATACCGAAGTCAGATTTGGATAGTCTTTATGCCACCATCGAGGCTCTTGAAAATGAGTATGTAATGGATCAGCTTGAAAGGAGCGAGCAGGATATACAGAATGGAAGAGTCAGAAACGTTAGAGAGTTCCTTAAAGAACTCTAATAATATTTCTTGGCTTGGTCTTTGTGAAGTATTGCTCTGAGAATCACTTTCTTTTGTTTCTCATTTATTTCATACCAAACCCTGAAAGGGCCAATTCTGAGTTGCCATAGGCTGTGGAGCTTGCCTCTCAATGTCTTCCCTAACTGCGGTTCTTGTTCCAGTCCCTCTACCATCCGTTTTAACCACTCTTTTTTATCCTTGTGATTCTTAGAGAATTCCTTTTCGAACGTTTCAGTGGACTCTACAGTTTAGCTCATGAATACCTTCCATTTTTCCTTAAAGTCATTGTCTTTCTAAACACTCTTCTTAAATTTTCTCAACGCTCTCGTATGATCTTATTATTTCTTCCAATTTTTTGAGGGTTTTGACTTCACGATTGTTTTTGAACACAACCTCTGGAACCTTCAGATAGTTCCACTTTCTACCAGTCAGTTCAGTTGCATCCTCACACCATTCTCTTGCCCGTTTATCCTTGTTTTTCACTTCCACAGACTCTTCTCCCTTAGTTTCTATTAAGTAGCTTTCTGAATTGCAAATAACAATAAAATCTGGCAAGTAATACGATAGACCTTTTTTCTCGTTGACATACTCCAAGTAGAAATTCAGATTATTATCATTCTTTATGTATTTCATGACATCTGAAGCATCGTTATCAAGAAACTTACAGAAGGCGTATTCAAAATCATTAGCCACCGGTACTAGATTAAGAATGCATTTCTTTGGTGTGTAGGTTTTCTTTCTTGTCAAAGATGGTCTTATATCCTTTACCTCTTTCGGTTCTGGGTGAAGCTGTACTTCAGTAGAAAGGATAGTCAGCCTATTTATCACCTTCACGAAAAGTTCTGTAAGGAAGTCAACTACCTTCGGTTCACTTAAAGCCTGAAGGAACCTGTAATCATCCTTTACATCTTGGCTCAAAGGTGTTGCAAACAGTCTGTTAGTGACGTATGAGTCTATCTTTCTCACGAGCTCGCTGTTCCTTGACGGGATTTTGCAGGCCCTGAGAATAATATTTGCCAGATAAGAGATAACCGATGGGTAGTTTTCAGGTATTGGCTGTTCCCACCTATCGCGCCATCTCTCCTTTTCTGTTAACGCGTCCCTTCCTACTGCTGACTTAATATTTGTGTAAGTTTCTAAATCCAAGTCAAACTTTCCCTGTGGTAGGTTTGAAATATCAATTTCATCGAATGATCTGTTCTCTCTTTTATATTTTGGAGATAAGAGCGGGATCTGAAAGTTAAATTCTATTTTCCTTAGAGTATCTGGAAATATGCTTGTAACTTCAGGTAAGTTTCTTTCTTTATATCTTTTTATGTCGACTCCTTGCTTTCTCATCTCTTCGTCTATATAGTCAACAAAAGCCTTTGTGCCAAAAACATCAACTGTCTCTTCATATCCCGATTCAGGGCCGAACATTAATCTAAGCCCACGCCCAAGCGCTTGTTCTGGAAGAATTTCCGCTTTGGAAGTAAATGGCCTTAGACCTACTATAACACAAACATTCTTGACATCCCATCCTTCTCGAAGCATCAGGACGCTCACAATAGCTCGATACTTGTGAGAGGTGTCTATCTCTCTCGTTTCCTGCTTAAGTTTTTGCCATTCTTTGTCGCTGATTTCACCTTTTAAGTTGGTGTGAATAATCAGTGTTTTCCCTTTAAATTCGTTTTTTGTTTGCAGATAATTGTAAATGTCTTCCGCTTCCGAAGTTTTAGTTGCCATAAAAAATATTATCGGACGCTTCTTTACTTTCTCCATAGCGTTATTGTAATAAGACCATCTCCTGCATCCCGCTTCAATGTAATCCCTGTAAATTACATCAGCTCTATCTGATGGTGTCTCATGAGGATTTTCTACCTCTCCTATGATCGGTGACTTTACGATTCCACATCTTATCGCATCTGCCAGAGGAAAATCCGTAATCACCCATTCAAACACTCTTCCAGAATCCTGCCTTTTTGGAGTCGCTGTGAAATCCAGCTGAAATGACAGTTCTTTCCCTTTCGCCTTAAGCAGTTGGTTGCAAGTTAAGATAAATTGATTCCAGATAATATCCTTATCCCATACATGATGCGCCTCATCATTAATTATGCCTAAGCTAGTTAGAGTGTTGATCTCTCCTATGATTTGATCATAATATCTTACAGTATCCGATGGCCTTTTGCCCACAATCTCCTGTATGGGGTTAATTGGAGCATCATCTCTTTCATAGAGTTTTTGTACATTAGTCAGGTAAATTCTGCCCTTTGTGCTTCTAGTTGGAATATAGTCTTCAGTTACAGATTCAAATTCCCAAAGATGTTGAAATTCATCTGGTATCATTACTCCAGAATTGAAGATCTTGGAATCTGAAAAATCTTCATTCAATCTTTCATATACTGCAATGTTTGGCGCAATCATAAGAAAATTCCTTGGCATTTCTTCATTTTTTTCAATTATATTACTGAAGTATGACCACACTATAGCCAGGGCCATAACATAGGTTTTCCCAGAACCTGTAGCCATTTTAAAACAATATTTAGGAAATAAATATTCGTTTGGATTGTATGCTATTTTCTTTGTACCATCATAATTCAATATCAGGTCACTCATTTTCCTAAACTTCTTCACTTCATATATATAAATGAGTGTTTCAATCGCTTCTCTTTGTGCGAAATAATACCTGAATTTTTCACCATTTATCTCGTGCTCCTCATCAAACCAGAATTGCAATAACCTCTTGGTAGTTTCAGAAGCACCATAGTAACCGGATTCTCTCCAACTCCTGACATCAGATCTTAGAGCTTCTACGAGAGGAGCGGTTGTCGGTACCCTTGTTTCCGGTTCCTCGAATGGGTTCATTCTACAGTTACCTCTTTAATTGTTGTAGTATCGTTTCCGAACACGTCTATGACCTTTATCATTATCTTGTAAGTCCCAGGTTCATCATAATGATGGTCAATTGATGATAATTGCAGATTCTTCTTTTTCTTTGTCCTGAATTCCTGCCATTCATTGTGGAATGTATCATCACGGTAATTCCAGTCCACACTCCAGTAATCTATGAAATCACTCCACTTGAGCATCTTATCTCTGAGTTCTTCCGGTATGGATTCTGGGTTCGGTATGATAAAATTTTCAAGGATAACTTTTACCTTTCTTCCTGAATCCGATAACTTAGCCTCCAGGAAGGCATGTTCGTAGAAGTCAACGTCTCCAGCCTCTACTGCTCTCTTATCCATTACCTCATTTGGTATGATCCTGAGAGAAATTCCAAAATTGTAAGATTCCCTCAGCTCCCTTTGTATTCTGTCATTGAATTCCATCTCAAAATCCCATCCCAAGACGTCAAGAGATTTGAAACTGTTGTCTTTGGCTTCTTTCAGGCATTCTTCAACCTCTCCTTTTGTAACAGGGTAATCTATTGGGCCAACGTGGACCGCCTTACCTGATAATATGCCATGAATGTTTTTGTAATCATAAACTGGCTTGGCTTTGTAAAGCTGTAAAATGAAGTCAATGTAATTTCTATAAACAGAGCCAAGATTCTGATCCATCCAGTGCTTTCTTTCATATTTTCCGAGGTTTAGGATCTCAAAAGGTTTACAATGAGGGATGTCAAGCAACCTTTTCCTTATGGTGTGAACCGAGAATCTACCTATGTCAGTTCCAATCCACCTTCTTTCAAGTTTTTCAGCTACAGTTGCAGTAGTTCCTGAACCTGAAAAGAAATCAGCAACTATATCCCCTGCATTAGATGATATGCTTATGATGCGTTCAAGAAGGTCTTCGGAATTTTCTGTAGGATATCCAGTAGATCTAGAATACGATTCTATATCTACCCACATATTGCTCACCTTCTTTTCATCCGATCCGAGATATTCTACTTTGAAGTCATCTGAATTACATTCAATACATTTCTCCAACAGTTTCGTTCCATGTAAAATTACTCTCGAATTAACATCATAGAACTTGAACCTATTTCCTCTTTGTTTCATCCTTTTATAGAGTTCTTCATCAGATTCGGCGAAATAATAAAGTGCCCGACATTTTGAACAACGGAGTCGTAAGAAAAATTCTTCTAACAATTTATCTACTTTACTTTGCACTAAAGAAAAGTGTTGCCCAGGAGGAGGTGTTAGCACTTTTCCTAAAAATCTTCTTTCTCTAGGAAATCTATCCTCTGCCATTAAGAACGATGTCCATTTTATGTCAGAAACTGGTCTATCCATTTTAAATTCGTTAAATATATAATCGTCACTTTTAGAATACCAGAAAATGACATCATTATCAATTTCCATTTTACCTATGGCGCCAGCCACGTTCCTACCACGATTAACTATTATTTCATTTCTAAAGTTGTTATATCCAAACACTTCGTCCAAAATGGTTTTTATGTAATGAGCATAATGGTAGTCAAACCTTATCCAGACAGAACCATCATCAGTAATAAGGTCTTTCATAAGTGTAAATCTATCATACATATACTGAAAGAAAGAACTGGGGCCTTCTTTCCACATGTTTCTATAAGCTATCTCTTCTATGGCGGAGGGTTCCTTGACTGCACCTTCATCTCCAACTTCTAAAGTTATATTCATGTTTGTGCCCGTGAAAAACGGCGGATCTGCGTAAATTAATTTTATTTTTCCACGAAACTCTGGCAGCAAAGATGCCATAACATATTTGTTGTCTCCCCAGATCAGTTTGTTCTTCCATTCGCCATTCTCGGAATCCTTCTTAAATTGAGCGAGCGTTCCAATATTTGATCTTGAAAGGTTTATTGTCTCAATTTTCTGGAATGGAAGCTCAACTCTTTCAACTTCTTCTTTCTTGTTTTTCCAATAAATTCCAAAATCCCTCATTTAATTTTCACACCTCTATTTTCAGAGCCTCTTTATAATCTCTCTAGATACAATAGAAGCATCTGATAATAATATTTGTGGCTTTATTATATAATATCTACATATCTCCTTCTTGAGCAGTTTGATAATGTCAAGTATCTACAAATAATTAAACCTCCATAAGAACGTTGAGTTGCACGTGTTCTTGAGCAGTAAATAGTCTGATGATGAAACCTCGAAATTATTTGCTTCCATCACATTACTGATCAGTGCTGCCGGTTTCAGAAAGTCCTGTACTCCTATATTCTTCAACACTTCAATTTAAACCTCCAAGAAATCCTGCTTCAGCGTTGTTTTGATAAAGTTCTTCCCACACTTTTTGATTCCTCCTACAATTTCCGGTGACTTTATTCTAATCCTTGCACCATTCTCATTGCTCCTTAAATGCGTTAAGAGCAGGACTAATAGTGATTCTCTTTCATGTTATTTGAGGTTTTCATTTGACACCTTTTAAGTTTCCTGATTAAATTAATAAATTTTTGGTGGAAATCTATTTTATTCGTCTGGTCAGTGTTAGGATTTTTCAATGTTATTATGCAAAATCGAAACATTAGTCAAGATTTTAAATGAATACCTCCATTGTCAACACTGACTCTTTTTTTATGTTTTCAATCCAACTAAGATGTGACCAATTAAAAAGTGTTAACCTATACTTAGAATGACTGGTCAAGTTTACACAAAAATGCTAAGAAAAAGTATTAGATTTATATAAAAATGGACCGGTCGGGATTTGAACCCGAGGCCTCTTGCTTGCAAAGCAAGCGATCTACCGCTGATCTACCGGCCCTTTTCACCAGTATGTGTTAATACATAATTTAATTTTTGCTTGATTC
>JAJZXP010000142.1 GCA_021806345.1 Thermoplasmata archaeon
CAAAATTGGCCTAATTGTCAATGACAATATCGAGTTCTCTCTTCCTAGAAACCAATAATTAGATTATGTTGCCAAACTCTTTAGAAATACCTATGGTTACTCTGTTTGCGAGCTTTTCATCCCTTAATACAAATATCTGTATTGAGTCCTTTTCTTCATTTATTTTACTTTTGAGCTTTGAAATCAGTATGGAGAGATTCGCTTTAGTAATCTCTCCAATAAATACTGAATTCTGTAGCCATTTCAAATACGGCAGGCATATTTTCCTAATAACCTGTACTCTCTTTTCTTCAATATCGTAAGTAAGTATTATCCACATCTTTTATACCTTAGATATATAAGGATGGTATTCTGAATCCCCTAATATGTGTCGTTCCAATTTATAAAGTTCAAGTCTAATTAAACCTCGATTTGAAACTTTTCGCCTTAAAGAATTCACGTAAGTTGTTTCCTGCAGTTTCCTGTCGAATTCCTGCAGTAACTTTCTCTTCCCTTTCTCATTCATGAACACTCCACCATCATTAACGAAGTCGCTTTCATCCATGATCTTAAGGTTAACTAACCGCAGAATAGAACGATCGCAAAAAATTGGCCTGAATATCTCTGCTATATCGAGTGCAAGACTTGACCTTCTCTCAGACAATTCATGCAGGAAACTTATAGATGGTGAAAGGTGAGTTCCGAATATTTCTGAAGCCACTATTCCATATAAGACAGAGTATAAGTAGCTCATCATCGAATTGGTATAATTTTCCGGAGGTCTCCTAGATCTTGAATTAATCTTGAATCTAAGAGGTAATTTAGAATCCAATATCTCGAGGTATTTTATGTGAATGTTTCCTTCTACGCCCATCAACCATTGGATGTCTTTTGCGGAATTAATCTGAGTTTCCATGAGCGGAGATTTTTCTTTTCCCAGTCTGACTGTAATTTTTCTCATATTTTTCGCAGCTCCAAGCACTATCTTTCTTGCCAAATACATTCTCTTCTCATGGTCTAGGTAATGTTCCAACTGCTTTGCAAGAACCCATCCGCTCTGAAGATGATTTTCAGGCTGAACACTGGTAATATACCACCCTCTTTCTGAGAAGAGTATAGCGGGTATGCTATTTTCTGATAGGAGAGAAAGAGCTGGTGTTGTGAATGTAACATTTCCGAATATCATTAATCTATCAATAGCTTCAAGAGGAATTTCGATTTTTTCGTACTCATTTTTCAAAACCAAAGAGTCGGACATTTTTGATAGAGTTCCCGATTTCAAAAGATAATATACTTCTCCCAAACAATTCACCCCCAACAGAATTCAACATAACTACAGCCATGAGAGCAGAAATAATTTTTAACCCTCTTTGGGATTTCGGAAGATATCAGCTTATCTATTTCTTGATACTTACTTTTTACTTTATCCACATACTCATTTGGAAACTCAAGTCTTATAACTTTTCTTGAACCGAGCAAATGGATTTCACCATGGTCTATGGAGACACCTTTAACACTTGAAATGAGCATATAGTGCGTCAATTGAAGAAAGTCCGCATCAATGGCCCTTCGGCCTCTTTTGAATTCATGTACAACGACTTTTCCAGTTTCTATCGTCTGAACATAGTCCAGTTTATTCCTTCCGATGCTAACTTGCGAGTAGCCGAATTTTCTACGAATTTCGTTTGAGTATGCACCAAGCTTTACATATTCAGTCCCGTCAGTAACATATATTTCATGCAATGATAACCATGCCCTCCTCGGACAGATTGAAACATAGCTGATGTCTGTACCCCTATAAGATTCAATTGGTTTCATGTTAACTCCAATTTCAAACGCTCAGCCCCAGCTGTCGCCATGACGCATTGTTTGAGGGCTTTCATTACCTTATTCAGTTCATCTGGGAGCCCAAAATATTTGTTGTAAAGCTGATCAAACCTAGAAATTATTTCCTTCCGTGCCTTAAAATATATGTCTCCGTATCTCATTTTCACTCTGGAACTGAAAGGCAGACCAGATACGTAAACGTCAAAATCATAATTTGGTTCGCTTAAGAAATCCTTAACAGTTATTAGATCATCTCGTGTGTTCAAGATTTCCTTGTTTTTCTTTATCCAGATTTCTGAATATCTTGTTATAAATCCATTATCTTGGTCAATAAAATCTTCACTGGTGTCTAAAATATTAACTTCATTCTCCGGAGGAATGAAATTGTACATACTTTTCTTGTAATTAAACCACCAGTTAGAAACATCTCTAAGTTCTGAAACATAACAGGTTTTTGCTAATATCCACGATTTATCTTCAAGAACAGTATCTACTTTTTTTGTACTGAAACAAGTACTCAAAAGATTTGTATTGATATTCCTATTTTTGAGATTTTCAAACACTGCTTCCTGTGCATTTTTTGTGAGTCTTCCTAGAACGAACCAGAGGTATGTTCCAAGTGTTTCTATTGAAGGATTATGAGCTTGTGGAAACCTAAAATTGATTATAAAACTGTACAGATCCTCAATGGTGTTTAACTGATCTGGGAACCCTCCAGCTTGACTCTGCATTGCTATATATAATTCGCTTGTTATTGTTGAACCTCTACCAATCCTACCGGTTCTTTGAATAAAGCTCTCAGGGGCATATCCTGGTTCGATCAGGAAGTTATTATATTCATATGGCGGATTTATGCCTTGTTCTACAATATTTGAACCTATTATTATTCTCTTTGACCACACCCCCTCTCTTATCCTGGTATAGGTTTCATATGAAGGATCATGATAAGCAGATATCACTGCTATTTCTGATGGATTTATACAATGAGACAGTTCCTCATGTGCATTATGTATATTTTTTATAGAATCAAGTATTAGAAACCATTTACCAGTTTTAAAAAGATCTGATCTTTTCTTAATGAAATCAGTTGCTGTAGTTCTTACTATGTGAATATTAATTCTACCCTGCAGCAGGTCAGAGTTTGATTTTTTTTGGGCAATTCTTTTTACAGATATCTTGCAACATTTATCTTCTCCATACATTTGAGGAAGAATCTTGCCGAGATAATCTGGCAATGTTGCAGATGAAAACATCAACTTTACTTCCTCTCTTACCAGCAAAGTTGATGCGAGCAACATTGAGGCTTGGTCTCTTGAAAATACGTGAAACTCGTCAAAAATTATGCAATAAACATTATCTTTCATTAACTCACTGAGCATATCCTGTTTGCTACCTGCGTTGTAATGATTGTTAATAAGATTGTAAAATAGTGTGGGATTTGTCAGTACGAACTTCCTGTTCTCCAATATGTTGCTTATGGCCATTCTTCTCGTGAAATCGTGAAATCCTAAATTTCTTTTTTCACGCATTAGTTTGTTTATTGAAGAGGCATTGAGGAGAGCTACGTTATTTTTCTCAAGTTTTTCTAATGCGTAAAACGCCTCATTAGATAGGAGATTGTTTGGAAAAACTATGAGAACAGTCTTTCCTTCTTTTCCCATTAATCTGAACCCGTGTGTCTTTCCAGCTCCGGTTGGAGCAGACAAAATAGCAACTTTCTTACAACTATTTACAAATTGCACCATTTCTTGCTGGAATTCTCTCAGCTCCCCTTCTAAACTTATATAAGAAGGTTGGATTTCATACGTTATATCCTCAAAATTATGTATCATAAATACCTATCAGATCCTCCTTGTTCAACATACCAATCAGGAAATACTGAAGAACGGTATGATTGCTGTAATCATAGTTGAGTTTAGGGATTTCTTTTCCCAAGATATTCTGTATAGTATAAGCATTTATTACTGCCTTGAAATCATGACCATGATACTCCTGAAGCTTCAGAATGCCTGTTTTGTTGTTACCAATCCTTAATGCAACAGGGATCTCTAAAAAATCCTCTGTTGTTATAAAATAAGAATAAAACACGTTTCCCGGCTTAATGGGCTGTTGAAAATAGAAGTTCTTGTACATCTTTGAACCTTCTCGAAAGCCAGGATAAGAACTTGTCCCATTATAATCGATGCCCTGCATAGTATTTCGAATCATGTTCTTCATGAAAATAGTATCTTTTCCTTCTCCAAAAGCCAGTTTTTCACTAATTCCAACTGTATACCAGAATGGAAAGCTTGCAAGTTCCTCATATGTTGGTTGAAACTTTGTAGGATACTGGTATCCAAGCTTTCCAAGCTGATGTAGGGTTGCATATTTCAATGCGATATCACCAATAAAATCTGACGATCGCATTCCTCCAGCGGCAGGTACGTAATAGTAGTTAACAGGGCTGATGGTCTCTATTTTTACGGGGATAATTTTATTATTTTTCATTCCAAAATTCACCCCAGTCCTCATCCATCTTATTTAGGAGAACAGAACCTATGGACCGGAGCCGATCAGCTGAATGCCTTACTTCATTTACTTCATTCATTAAGCCTCTAAGATCCTCACTTTCCAGAATATCTTGCCCATAGGCTGTGTGCATCTCATCAATTACTAACTTTTCAGGGTCATAGGAATTAGATGTCCATGCTTTCATAAGTGTAGAATACGAGCTGACTTGGGTTTCCTGCTTTGAAAAACCTATTCCGACAATGTGATTTCTGATATTATCTCCAAGTATTGCTGTTCTAGCGCCGTATCTGGATGTTCCACTTATAGCTAGCAATGCTAGCAAAAGCATTTCATATGAGCTGTTTTCCATTGAAATATATCGTATAAGCTTGACACCTGGTCTAACGTAAGGAGTGTTGAAAAGAGCATTAGATTTAGGAGTACCGGATTGCTCATGAAGGATTGTTCTATCTTCTGATAAAGTATTGTGGGTATATCTCAGCGAAATCCTTGCCAGGGGTTCATAACTGTATGACCAGTCATAAAACATTCTAGAGGCAATTCCTGCTGCTTCGATTCCAGACCCTGTGCTTGAATCACCAAATATTAAGCTAGAAGGATTTTTCAGTAGTTTCTTCTTTAAGACCATGTTCCTGTTGTATTCTTCTGGTATGATCCCTCCGGCTTTGCGCAACTCCGACAAAAGATATGATCTCTCAGCTCCACGCCATTTCTGGGCGGGAACAACAAGCCTTTCCGCTCCCTCAAAATACTCGCTTGTCAATTCAGTGGCATCATTGTTTCTATTTATAAGGAATCCTATTGTTTCCGACACAATACCTATTTTAAGAAACGCTCCGTAGTTTTTTTTGAGGTCTATTTCTTCTATTTTTAGTAGCTTCTTTCTTTCCACCAATTTCTCAATTATTTCCAACATTCTAGTTTTCATCTCCTTTTCCATTTCTCATATATTCAAATTCGAAAGCATCAATAAGATAGGATTTCATAGAACCCGCAGGAACTCTAGAGTTAAAATCCTCTTTGAGCAAACGGATTAACTTGTCAGCAAAGTCAGCGATGTCTCCTTCTTTTGGCTTCCAACTTATATCCTTGTCTCTTTCTAGAGTTTTCAAAATATTTCCTGCAATAAACTCTTTATATTCAGACAAATCTCTTTCTTCGCCAGTTGTGATGGACACCTTTACTTTTTCGATTACTTCAAGGCTGTCCCTTAGCATCCACGTTCTGTCGCTACCACTCATATTCCAATTTGGTTTTACCATTCTCGCTGCTGATTTAGCCAGTTCCGTTACGTTCTTCATCTTTTTTTCACCACCATTTTCCACTCCATAACCTAGTTTCCTCAGACTTTCTATTTTCTCCGAAAATTGCTTTCCGAAACCTGTTCTCCTTTTCTCATTGCCGCCGAAAACCAGCTTATGAACATAATAAAATAAAGACATTGGTTGGTTTATATAGTCTAAAATCACCTTTGCTGTCTCCTTAAAATTTATCTTAGTTACAGATCCATTAACTACAACATTAAACGTCGATATTCTGTCAAGAACTCCTTCCACTTGATTACACCTGATTCTATCCCATCCCATTGCTGAACAAATTGAACTTCCGACTTCGATCCGTATTGCCTCTTGCTGATCCTGAAAGAATGGTGCATTGGAAAAGGCAAGCCTAATCAGCATTTTTGTTCTCCTATACAGATTCGCTGCCTGATAAATCCTTCTCAAAACCTCAGACTCAGATTTGAGGTCCCTAACAGAATAGAAATAAGCGCTGTCAAGTCTCACTTCTCTACTCCTTGTTTTTATCGTGTCAATTGAAAGTTTCAAATCATTCATTTCGGAAAGTTCTTCGGTGGCGGTATAAGATAATTTTGTGAGGTATGCAGACATATCAATGAAAGGGATCGCACCTGGAAACGAAAGAAACATCAAGCATTCATCGCTGTTTTTGGACTGTGGTACAAGATTTTTTCTCAGAGCAAATTCGAACTTGGAAATTCTGTCAATTTTTCCATTAGATATTCCAGAGGTGGGAAGACGGTTATTGAATGTCTGCGTGTTTATCCCAGAGAGATTCTGTCCTGTAGCTTTTTCTGATGCAGGATACGCATTTATCATGGACATATTGAATTTACTAGGAACTTTTGGCAATCTGAGGGAGTCTAACTTCGGAACTATTATCGTGGAAAGTATTCCGTTATAATTTATTGCATCCTGACCATGATTCAGGTCTGATAATACTTCGTCCATTAGGGCATTCCAATTGATGTCTTTTTCTTGGATGAGGAATGGCAGTAATAAAGCCGAGTTTCTTTGAATTTTACCAAGAAGCCCTTTGAGAATACTATTTTCGTATTTCGTTAAAATGGATTCTAATAATACTCTTAGTTTGTTTGCTTCAGTAGAATTCAGGGTAGATTTAAGCTGGACACATCTCGACATAAAAATTTTCAGTCTCTCCTCATTACCTTCAGCGTCAATTTCTTCATTTATTTCAAGACCGTCTCTTAACGAAGCTTTTTTCCTTTCATTTATGGTTCTGAAATTAACTGAAAAACTATTTATCATTGATCTAACCAGATCACTATATCCCTCAGCTGACCCTCTATTGATAGAATTAATTTCAATGTCTTCTAACCACATACATTTCCTGAACTTATCCTCATGACCTACATATCTTGAAATAGACTCCCTTGTATGCTTCACTATTCCTGAAGCAGAATTAATCACACTCCTGTCATTGAATGACAATAGATTTTCGGGTTCAAGAATCTGGTTTACAAGTTCCTCTAAAGTTTTTCCCAAGTTAGACAGAATTATTGAATTATCACCGTCCAGAACAAAAAATATTGCTCTGTTAGTGCTCCACAGGTAAAAACCGCCGTAATTTTCAATAGTCATTTTAGTAGCTTTTCTAGCAACATCTTCACAAGCATATAACGAAGTACTGGAAAACTGAATTTTCTTTAACCATTTCCCAGGAATTACAGGTTCACTACCCCAATATATTGATTGTTCTTCACTGTGAACACCATCGAAGGCAATATGATTAAATCTGCTAGACAGTTTATCGGCCAGTTTAGAAAAATTTGACTCAAATATCATATTGAATCTCTGCGTTGAGTCCTTTATAATATTGTATGAAGTTCCATTCTCAGTTGAAAATGCTGCTTGGTAGATCTCATCATCTGTAAGATTAAGATTAGTCTTTATGTCATCAAAGTACTTTTTTACAAGATCAAATAGAGATTCCTTATTTGCCATTCTGTAGTCTGCACCGGTTATCTTATTATAATCATGGAAAAGATAACAAAATATTGATCTTTTTAATGATATGATTTCCTTTGCTAAGTCGTTTGAATTTACTGGCGCTTTCTGGTACCAGTAGTCTAACACCTTGAGGGCCATTGAAATCCCAGAAAAAATATGGGCTAAATAATCCATATCGTTATGTCTTGAGAACTTCTCAGTTTCATTCCCTCCTTTGGCACACCTATTCCATTCTCCTGAGTTCCAAATTTTACTAAGAACCTCAGAAACTGCCCAGTCGAAAATTTCCGCGAGAAATGATGATTTGAAATCCATTATACCCATAATGTGGGTGTTATCCCAAGATGTATCTGTCATTTAGATTACCTCCCAACAACCTAGTCCTAGACCTGTCTTTGAACCCAGACCACGATGATAAAGAACTTCGAGTATACCTGGATCTCCAATCATTTCCCCTCTAATGTCAAATGCACGAGTCATAGACTCTTTTTGGGAGCCACTGGAAATTCTTACAGTCTTAGGATGTTTTTCTAATACCTTAATTGAGATATCGTCAACGACGCTTTCACTAATTCCAAATTGATTCTTCAAGGACCACTTTGTGACGAGATTGAGGTTTTCTTCAACTCTTTC
>JAJZXP010000010.1 GCA_021806345.1 Thermoplasmata archaeon
ATGGGCAGGTGGCGCAGGATTATCAATTAGACCAACAATAAATTGTTCTTATCTTGTTTATGAGTTTTAAGATTGGCCGATAATCTAATAGTTTTAAATCCGGTTGAGGTTTGTAATCCACCAAACTTGGGAAAGTGTTAGCGTATATGGAAAAAATATGAAAGAACGAAATGGAGGTAAAATGGCGAGAACCGCAGGGGAATGCTTTACATAATTATCCTGAGGAGGAATTCAAGGATCATAGATTACTCTCGGTCAGGAGAGAAAGACTTCATGTTCCAGGATCACCCCATATTTTACAGCAAATACCCACATGGAAACAGGAGTATACACCTTCAGGAATGATTTCCTGAAGGCGGAGGAGGAGAAGGACTTCCTCGGACGCAATGAAAAGTTCACTGAATCAACCATTGCAAAAGTGAGGGGGAGGATGGGAACCGTCTCAGTCATGACTAACCTACATGTTTAAGGGGAAATAGTGTATGACATGATGAAATCCAGAACTGAGATAGAGCAGCCATACGACACATTCAAGAACACCATTCATGCAGATCGTTCCTACATGAGTGACGATTTCCAGCTTCAGAGATGGACGTTTGTTAATTTCATCGCATTGATCCTGCATTACCGCATATATGCATTACTGAAATCCCATGATATGCTCGGAAAATACTCCCAAAAAGATGTCATGGAACATCTGGAGAGGATAAGCATGCTGAGGATTGGAAATGAATGGAAGATATCAGAGATACCAAAGAAATTGAGGACCGCGATTGAAGATCTGGGAATACCTATTATGTGAAATGGCGGGAGTTAGAGATTAAATGCGAGTTGTTAAAGAAATTGAAGAGTTAAAATCTTGTACAAGGCCAACGTTATTAGAAGCTGAATTGCAATCTGAAATGAAGTGATACTTGTTTGGAGAACCGACTCAACTGGTTCTGAGATCTGTTTGAGCATTCGAAGCAAGTTTTTGGAGTAGAACTCTGAATGCAGTAACCAACAGAGATAGATATTCCATTAGGATTCTTAGGACAAATACAATATTTTCTGAACAATATATTAAATAGAAGCAATACATAAT
Source organism: Thermoplasmata archaeon (assembly GCA_021806345.1). Next base: position 1,085 of record JAJZXP010000010.1, read on the forward strand.
CAAGCTGCAAAATCCTAGCGTGTTACTATGGAACGATCTTTTATTTTTGAATTAGAAGAAGATGTAATAAAACGCAAAATCGATTATTTTTATGGCTCTGATATGATTATATCGAAATATAAGGCAATTGCAGACAAAGTCTTTAAAGAAGTTGATGACAAAGAAATTGAAATCTTGTCCGCATTTGGTTTTGGCAGCAAAATCCTAATGTATGGTGAACCAGGAGTTGGAAAAACATCAATTGCATATCAAATAGCGTCATATGTTCTAAACGAATTTGGGGTATCAGCATTCACCTTTTCTGTTCCTTCAATAATTAGGTCGAACTTGGGCGACACTACTTCAAATATGAAAGAAGCTATTGAAAATGTTCGAGAAATTGCCAGAGAGACCGGGATCCTATTGATCTTAGATGAAATCGATCGACTATCAGTAGTTAGAAACAGTGAAAATGAATTGGCAGAAATGAAACGTGCTCTTTTAGAATTGAATGATTTTTTGGACAATATTTCACTCAAAGATAGGATATTCATTATTGGCATTACAAATCACAGTGACATATTAGACAATGGTCTAAAAAGAAGATTTGATTTCCTTGATGAAATAGTTCCGGAGGAGAAGGGCCTTCTCACAATTATTGAAAACTTGAATAGACTCATCGGGATTGAAACAAAATCATCTACAGATTGTCAAAACATTTTCAAAGAGGCGAAGTTATTTTATGAGGGTGAAGATATCAATGGAGATATGATAAAAAAGTATTACAAGAAATTATTAATTGATAGCAATTTTGACCTATTAGGACTGAAAAATAGTATCAGTAAAATAATGTTGGGTGAAAACAAAACATGAGATTAACAAATGCAATATTTGCAAGAGATAAAGACAAGAATCTGACGACCACTTTTAAAGAATGTGGTAAAGGTGTTACAGTCACAGAACATATTGATGACTTAATCGAACCTTTCCTCAAGGGAATTGTTGTAAAAGAATATGTTAAAAGTGAATCTGAAGAAGTTACCATTGAAGTTCTTGATGTCGAAAAACTTCCTGATTTGATTAAAAAAATTGATATTTTATCATCATCATTATCTAAGAAATTTACAAAATCGAAAACATTAAAAAATAAAAATGAAATTTTTAGTGAATTTTATAGCATATCTAATTTGAATTCTCTTATCAGAGATTATTTCTCTATGGTTGATAGAAAGACAGATTTGTTCATTTATTACACATAGGGGGGAAATACTTGGGAAGAGGGGCACAAAGAGAAGGAAAAGAACTTGAAAAAGGAGGTTTAATGCAACAGGATACGGATGGCGATGTCGAAATGATACGTACCTCACAGACAAATGGAAAGGATGAAGGGATTGATTTCATAAAAATCATAAAATCAGGTTTTAATTACATAGGATATAATAATAGATTAAAAATAAAAAAGAGGAGACGGAACAGTAGATGAAAAAAAAGAATGTTGTATTGGGTCAAGTAAAAGATGTACCTAAGATAACCAGAACAATTCTAGACCATGAAATTGAAAAAATGGATGAATTTGCTAGCAACCATCCCGAATTAAATGTTATAGCGTATGAGTTTGATGGGGGGAGAGACCGAGAAGGAATAACCAAAGGAGCCATGGAAAGAATAAAAGAACTGAATGAGATGGGTTACAATATAATATTTAATTCTGATGAAGATACCGAAGTCCAAATCGAGAATTTAAAAAATAATATCCGCATTAGAAATATAACTTAATTTGACTCACTATTGGTTCCATTTGCTGTCACTTTCAGGTTGAATTTGTTATTCTAACTCCTCAGTTTCTTAGGGTATAAGATTCATCGTTCCATTGGTAACTGTATGTTGCTGGTTCTGATGATTGAATAGTTTATTAATGTGTATACCCTATTACTGTATATATGGATCCAGAGATACTGAAGGCTGCGAAGAGGATCGGAGAGGAGAGAGGCATTCCGGTGGAAGTGAAGTCCATGGGTAATTCCTATTATCTCTATAGAGACACCACGAGATGGGACAAAGAGAGAAAGAAGAGGGTCAAGGTATCGGAATACATAGGAAGGATCACTGAGCATGGCCTGGTCGAGCGCAATCGCAGGACCATATATGAGTTCGGGAATTCTGAGCTCCTGCTATCAGCTGCTTCAGATCTGATCCCGGAGCTGAAGCACAGGTTTCCGGATCACTGGCCAGAGATATTGGCCATGTCTATGATCAGGGCAGAGGATCCAAGGCCAATCAAACTCATGAAGAGTGCCTGGGAAAAGCTCTATGCATCCACACAGATCGATGCATCCCTCTCTGAAAACACAATACGGGAGAAACTCCGGATAATAGGATCAGATTATTCCGCTCAGAGAAGATTCTTTCAGTCCCTCACAACGAATAGCGACAAGATTCTCTTCGACCTTTCAAGCATATTTTCACGTTCCGAGAATATAAAGCTGGCGGAGAAAGGTCACAATCCAAAACATATGCACATGGATCAGATCAACTTCGCTCTCATCTTTTCAGGAAAGCGGCATAAGCCGGTGATTCTTGAAATTCTTCCTGGATCCGTGAGGGATTACAAGGCATTTGATTCCATAATGGAGCAGTACGATATTCGTGAGTGCATCATTATAGCAGATCGAGGCCTTACATCTTATGAAATGCCTAGGAAGAAGGGCATATATCTCATCGTTGCAATAAGACGCAATTTTGACGCTTTGGATTTCAGCATGAAGCTTGATCGAAGCTTCATATTCAGCAACAGGTGGATAAACTTCGGTGTAAAGGATCTGGGCGGAAAATACCTCTACATGTACGAGGACACATCTCTTCGCGCAGAGGAGGAAACCAATATGATAAGGAAGATCGAGAGTGGAGAGAAGGAGCAGAAAGATCTCATTGTTGAGAGAGAGAAACTCGGAAAATTCGCAATACTGAGCAACATGCGATCTGATCCGAAAGAGATATACGAACTTTACAAGTCGCGGGAAGAGGTGGAGGTCGCATTCGATTCCATGAAGAACGAGCTGGAGAACGACAAATCGTATTTGCACACAACCGACGGTATCAGGGGATATTTCTTCATATCTTTCTTATCGCTGTATATCTACTTCAGCATCCTTGAGATACTGAAGGAGAAGAAACTCTCACAGAAAATATCCGTGAAGGATGCACTGTTCGAACTCTCAAAGATATATGTCATAGCGAATGGAGCAAGAAGATCGGTGGCAGAGATCCCCGATAGATCACAGAAGATTGCAGATGCATTTGGGCTGAAGTTATACCCTAAGATTGTGCGGAGTTAGAATTGTTACTTTTCATTTTTTTTTAAGGCCGCAAAATATGAAAGGAAGAGAATTGGCCCATGATTATAGCATACTTTTGATGTTGTTGTGTTTCACAATAAACTTGTTCCACAGAACCTAAATAAGATTATTATTGAAAGAATGAAGAAAAATACTACGCTGTATCTGGAAGAAAAGATAGTAAATAGTGCAAAATCCAAAGGTGTGAACCTCTCTAAGTGCCTGGAAAGTAAATTACAGGATTTTATGAAAACCAATGATCCTGAGTATTTCAGAGTTGCTGGGTTAGGGAATGCAAATCACTTTGGTGTCCCGGGTTCATACTCATATGAGAGCCGATTTCAACAACTACCTGCATTCAGCAAACACAAGTGAGAATATGAAAAATGGTTGATTTCACGAAAGTTGGAGGACGGTTACATAAAAGACCTGGTAAATACATTAAGACGGTTTATTCTCGAGGAAATGATTGAACTCCCAGAAGATATAAGTGAGATGCAGTGTATTGCATTGAGAAGTTATCTCAGCTACCTTCAGAGATTATTACTTACAGACGAAGGAGCAAAGGAAATCAGAAAGAGGGTTTCATTGATACAGTCAAAAGTCGATAACTACATTCCTACCAATGAGAAAGTGATAGGTGCATACAGTAAAGTTAAGGATAAAAGATACAAGACCATATTCAAGCTTCTTGCGTTTTCAGGTGCAAGAATCACTGAACTTATGAAGATGGTCTAGGAATATGACCCATCAAAGTTGATTATTGAAGAGAAGTGTGCTAAGTACCAGTTGCACTACAATATGGGCCATAGGAAGTCATTTTACATCTACATCCCTAAAGATTTGGTTTGAGACCTTCATGAGTACCACGTGCATGTGGATACTGTATCTTATCGGATAAGCAAATCTTGTCTTTCACCAAAGTACCTTCGTAAGTAGTTCTACAACTTCCTAATCTTTAACAGCGTCCCTGAGGGAGTTGCTGATTTCATTGAAGGGAGAGCGTCTAGTTCTGTTGGTTCTATGCACTATCTTTCAAAGGCAAAACAGGCTGACTTCTGGTATGGACAGGTTGTTGTCAATCTCACACAGGGATTCATATAATAGCTTCCCTGTTGCATATGAGTGTTATGATAGAATCCATATTTTTCCATCTGTGATGAATTTCCCACCACCTCAATTCTCTCACTCGGTTGTGCTTTCAAAATTCTTGTGCACTGTAATTTTATTTTCTTTCATGGGTCGTATTGTACCATTGAAAATTACAAAGTAATATGGGTTCAGTATATTTATGCTGTAAATTTGTTTACCATGGTGTAATCGTGTAATCGCCGGATTTAACGGTGATTCCCATACGATAAAACATTAACAGGTATTGGATTTATACTTTGCAAGTACTTCTTGTGCATCACTGTCTTTTCGTGTTGCTTCATTGCGTCTTTTCCATCCTTCTTCACGAAAAATCTACCACTACATTCGCAGTGAGCATATCCTTCTGAATCGATTTGAATGAGATTTTAAGGTAAGGTGTAGCTACTCTTCACAGGTTTTATTTCTTCCAACTCTACCGACATGTTTTGGTTAGTCTGTATTTCTAACCCTTCACAAACCAATTCCTCTTGTAATGTGAAAATTCTTTGCTCAACCATTAGTCTAAACTGCTCGTAGATTTCGTTGTGTGCATGTTTGAAGTGATGCGATATTCCGTTCCAGAGGAGTTTTTTTCCATCAAGACCTCAACTATATTCCCGTTCCTTCAAAGGTTCACTGTACCACCAGTCTTTCTTGTGCCATATCACGTATTTGTGTTTTAGTAATAGTCTCTTGAACTGTGTTCCGATGTAAGTCATTAAAACTCTTGCCCCTCTATCTTACTGAAAATCTGGTCTTCGTGTTGCCCGTATTTCCTGTCTCTGCGAGATTGTCGTTTCCGTATCTTCCTGCAATAACCGTCAATCCAACGGCCACTAAACAAATTGGTGTACCCTTTCACGTACTCAAATCCTTCAGGGCATTTCCCATCCTCGTAGCCTAATGTGTACTTCCTTCCCATAGTAGATAAATTAATCTGTTTGTACTTCAACTCTGTGAGACTCTTTTGCAGGCTCTGAAAACGAAAAAAATTACTGCTTTGCTTGTTCTTCCTTATTCACTATCTCAATGATGCTGTCCAGATACTTCCTGAAAGTGTAGCTAAAGTTGATGGTTTTTCTGTGTGCCTTGATAAACGCTGACTGCTCTTCAGAGATGGTGAATGAAAAAGTCTTCTCACTCGTACTCTGTGCAGACCCTCTGTACACAATATCTGGCTGTTCTTTTCCCGCATTGGTTTGCTCCTGCTTTGCCATAATACTATATTAGTTTAGAGTTGTTCAATTTTCTTGTGAAATGGCAGGTTTGCGAACGATTGTTATCTGACCTTTTCTTCTCAATAGTAATTATGATATTTTAATTATATTTGGTTTGGAACACTTTTGTCCTGTGTCCTGTAGCAGTTTGGAGTGAAATCCATTAACTTACCTTATTTTCACCTGTTGCGCATAACAGGATGTGACATGGTTCATCCATGCTTGTATTCTGAAAAATTAATATTCTTTGAATCTCCAATCGTTTCTTCCCGTACTGTAGATTTTTCCTTGGTCCTTTAGATGTGTTACTGCCCACTTTACCATAGCCTCCCATCTAACTCCACCAGTTTTAATTTTTGCAAAATCACCATCCCAGAGTTCTGTCCTTACCCTTTCAAAGACTCTTCTCACAATTTCTTTTCTACTTATTGGCCCGTGTTCTTTGATGACCGCTAAAACATAGGGATGAAACCAATCGTACTTGTGATTTCTTGGTTTAGTCCACTTTTCTTGACTTTCCGCATACCCACTTCTTAGACTTGATCCACCATTAATATCATCTTTTTCAACTTCTAGCCCAGTTAGTACACTCTTTTCTATTCTAGGTCGAATGGACTTTACCAACCATTTGAGGTCTGAATATTTCGCAAAGTCTTCGTATGATACCATACTCTCGACTTCTCTTTCACCAGTCACTGGATTCTTGATTTTCTCAGTAACTCTGACTCCATCTCTTTCGAATATTATTTTATCCGTCATAATTCTACAATCTCACTCGCTATATAAGTTTTATCTTTTTTCTACGTTTTCTATGTTTTATACTTTTCAAACTATCATTAGACTAGTAAGCTGGGAAAAGGTTTCGATTAGTTAGAAAACACATAAAATCTGACTTCACAAACTTATGTATTCATTATTCTACGGGAAAATTTTTATTGCTTCTCGATAGTTAATTATGAATTTTTAATCATATTGGGTTACGCACATTTGCACTGCGTTTTGTGGCACTTTGGAGTTAAATCCATTAGCTTATCTCATTTTTCAGTTCCCCGGAATTCCTCAGCAATGCCCATATTCTCCTGTAACCATAGGTTGTCCGATCTGCCGATAACCCGATTATTTCAGCTTTAATATTATCTGAGATTCTGGGCTTCCCCCTTCCTGATCTCCCTGTCTTTCTGTAATAGATGGATGATCTGGGAACATCCATTGCCCTTGATATCCCGGATACCGTCATTGCAGGCCTAAGGCTTTCAATGGCCATGGCTATTTCCTCCCCTGTCGACTTTTTTTTAAAGCATCAATAACAAGGGCCTGATCGCCCACCAATCTCTTGAGATCATCAATCTCCTTCTGGTATTCATTTCCCCTTGATGATTCTCCAAGACCCTTCCTTCCACCCTCCAGGAAGCGTTCCTTCCATCTGTGGAACTGCGCAACGGATACTCCATGCCTGC
>JAJZXP010000441.1 GCA_021806345.1 Thermoplasmata archaeon
AGGAAACAAGCTCGGGATTGATCCTGATCAGATCCTGTTTCCCATGACCATGGACATGAATGAGAGATCCCTGAGGAACATAATCATTAATGATGGTGGGAAAGAAGAGGGGCCACTTATCAGGGAACATTTTGTAATCACCCCTGCCTCTGAGGTCATGTCCATCCTTGGCCTTTCAACATCCTATGAAGATCTTGTAAGTAGACTCTCTAAAATCACTGTAGCTAAAACCTTTGATGGAAAGTACGTTTACGCCTCTGATCTGGAGGCCCAGGGTGCAATGGCAGCAATGCTTGTTGATGCCTTAAAACCCAATCTTGCCCAGACCACCGAAGGTGTGCCCGCATTTATTCATACGGGGCCCTTTGGAAATATTTCACATGGAACTTCCAGCATCCTTTCATTCAGGATGGGGTTAGCATACGCAGATTACCTTGTCACTGAAGGTGGATTCGGCTCAGATCTTGGGTTTGAAAAATACATGAATATTATTTCAAGAAATTTTGGTGTTGAGGTTTCAGCTGTTGTCATCGTGGCCACTATAAGGGCAATAAAGTCCTTTGACAGAACTGGAAAAGGAGACATGGGTGAAGGAATTGGAAACTTATTACATCACATCAGAATTGTGAAAAGCTTTGGGTTTGAACCAGTAGTTTCACTCAACCGCTTTGAGGATGATTCAGAGGAGGATGTGCATAATCTCATTACTACATTGAGAGAAAATGGATTCAATATAGCAGAATCAGAGGTATTCAGCAAAGGTGGATCTGGTGGGCTCAAGCTTGCAGATTTGGTACTGGAACATCTTGATAACAATCATGGGGCCAGAAGTTATACTTATGACCTGGAAGACAGTATAAAAGAAAAAATTGAGAAGATTGGTAAATCGATCTATGAAGTGGATAAAGTAATATTCTCTAGAAATTCATTAGCTCATATTGAAGAAATACAAAAAATGCCTAATTCTAATTTGCCAATCTGTATTTCTAAAAGTCAGTATTCTTTCCATGGAAATAAGCCAAACAGCTCTGATAATAACCTTAAAATCAATGATGTTAAGGTCAATTCTGGCTCTGGATTGATCATTGCATATTCTGGAGATATCATGACAATGCCTGGCTTGCCAGAAATTCCAGCAGCCTGCAACATAAATATAGATAAGTTTGGAGTGATCTCTAATTTAGTTTAATTTATTATAAATATTACTGATTTTAGGAATTATATACTTAACCGACTGTTTTTATTGAAAAGAAATATGAAGTCGGTATTTGTAAAAAATTAATTCCATTTAGATAGCCAATCATCAAGATCAGGAATATTTATGCAGGGAGTTGTAGAAAGATCAATTTGATAATGGGTCTTGGAGACACCCGATGGTTCCGGTTCCCCAAAATGAGGAATTTTATTAGCCCAAAAAAGAGATAAGGATCTTTCAGCTTCTAAAGCATCAAATATAGGCCCCAATTCATCTTGACTTTCCATTTTTGATATTCTTTCTGCCTTGACAAGTTTAACCAGGTCGCTTTCGCTGTTAATATTATTTTTTGCTATGTTTAATAAATCTCTTAAACTTATTCCTGAATCTTCATATCTAAGCATGATCGAAGCTACAATGATCTCCTCACCCTCGAAAGAGTATACTTGGCGATGAGAGAATTGATGGATTCTTTCACTCCCAGTGGTTGTTTTAACTTCTACGCGTTTATCAGATGATGAAAAGTCAAATTTTCTAGACGGTTCGCTATGCCAATATGGAAGCCAAAATTTGAACCCCTTAACTTGACTCATAAAAAAAAGTTCACCCCATAATCCCTGTCTTTCAGTAATTACATCATTTGAAGGATTAATTGAAAACAACTTTGAAACTGAGAGAAAAAAGGTTAAGAGATCTGATCTTTTAATTTTATTATCATGGATAAAACCTAAGAAACCACCGATGAGTGATAAAAATGTGTGTACATCAATATCAACATTTGACTCACATATAAGTAAGTCTAACTTTTCAATTATTGGCGGCATTCCAGAAATTGATATCTTATACTCATTACCGAGTTGGAGTGATATATGAGTGGTTCTCATACTTGGACCTAAGGATTTATCCAAACTGCAATCTACAAAAAGGGAAGGCCATCCAGATGTATTTACTCCGATGTATGAGCCTAAAAAACCAGAAATAGGAACTACCTTGAAAGTGTGTTCAAAATTGTCACCCTTCAATTGGCTAAAAAGATCTTCAATATTCATTTTCCGTTCCTCTAACAACATAATCCCCTAAGATATAGTTAGAGTTATCTTCTGGTATATAGACTGCAAAGGATGTTGAAACTATAGTCCTTGGATCGGTTTCCCTTAATCTTGGTGCAATTATATGAACTTGAAATTGTGGCTTCCCATCATGGATATATCTATCTCCGAGATAATTCGCACTTTCTCCTGAGAAAGGTTCAACTTTATCATCAGTCTTTGTTCTGTCCTCAATATTTCCATTCCTCATTAGAAGCAAATCGATTGTTTCCAGTTTTCTAGAACTGCTAAGACGTGACAAATATTCTATGACATATTCATTTTCCCAATCTGTTTTACTTGAAACTACATTATTAAGAAGTTCTAAGACTAACTCCATTGGACAATTCTTAATGACAGAGTGCTCAATAGATCCATATTCCTTTTGGATAGCTTGATGTCGCCAGAAAAATTCCTTAACATATATTACGTTTTTTTCTGCACTGGAAAAATCCTCTATGAGTCTATGTTGAATTTTCCAACCCTTGATTTGGAATTTTTTATAATGTGCAACGTTTTTTCTAGTAGGATTTAGCTTTGCATCATAGTCCAATTCAAACATCCTTGGCCATTTTCTAATTGGAATTCCTGAATCAGAGTATCTTGATAGTGAATCCCAAAAGTCATTCTCGTGACGTAACAATACCTTGTAATCTTCCTTCAACTGTCCTGTTAAAAAAATTCTGCATACATCAAGATATTTTTTCTTATATCCAAACCAACGTGCTCTTTGCTCAAGAGTATCCGCATTTGTGTCGTTCATTGCCCTTCTAGTTATGTATGTGACTGCTAACCCCCTAATTGTCAGCCCTCTTCCAAGCATGTTTCCACCTACAAAAATATTGTTTCCTAACTTAATTGGTGTGCTTAGAGGGTCTCTCCCAGTTGGAAGGCTGTTAACCATCCAGATTTCTAACTGCCATAGCTCGTATAAGAGTCCATCCTTTACTTCGGACCAACTTGGAATAGGATTTACGGTAGGAATTAATTTTTCATAAGCGGTAAAGAATAATTTAAGAAGTGATTGTTTTTCAGGATCAGTATCGACATTATTTAACGTAATTCTCCAATCCCGAATAATATCTTCTTTCACAATCTTGTAAGATTTGTCGTGTTCAGATTTTAAACTACTATTGTGAATAAGCATCGAATGCCAGTCCATATCTCCCCTTTTATGCCTTATAACAGCCCCTACAAAAAATATAGCGATGGCAAGACGCAGAGAATCGTTAATTGTTGAACCACCATTTTCTGCATCGATAATTGGAATTTCTTGCACAAATTCATTTATCGATTCACCAAAAAAAGTAGATCCTCCGCAATAACCACTACCTGGATTAATTAATATTCCAAAGTCGGGAGAAAGTGAATCAATTCCTTCCAATAATAAATTTGCCTCGGGAGTTGCTGTGTAGGCAATATAAGCATGAATCTTTAATATATCCCTTAACAATCGAATGCTCTTATAGACGGAAGATTCTTTCTTTTTCCTAAACATAGTATTAAGAGAAGCTTCATCACCCTCATCATCTATGATTAATATTGGGCAAGTATTGATATCTTTTTGAGAAAATATTTCATAAATATCTTTGATCCTGTTTTGTCTCTTAAGGGCAACTATAAGGGCATATTTTTTAGAATGATATTTGTTAGAGTGAAGTACACTTTCAATAACTTGAGAATCTACTGAACTTGTTGGATTTTTAAATGGAGTAATATTTGGTCGTTCTCCTACAAGATCTTTGAGAAGACGAGCATATGTTTGTTCAAGTAATGGGGTCTTTGTTCCTGCTAAGACAATAACTACGCCATATCCATTATCATATGCTAATGCTACAAGCACTGAATAGGAAAGAGTCTTTCCACTCTGAACCTTCCCAATAGCTAAACCGGTAGACGAGCCTGAAGGTGATAGTGGATTGGGACATTGCCCTAAAATATTGGCGGCAGTTTTAACGATCCCTTCCCAATCTTCTTCACTGACTTCTGCAGAATATTTATTTCTAATATGAGACAGTTCTTCTCCTTCAATATTAACAACCCATGGTTGAAATGATGAATTGTTCGTCGGATCTATTCCAAATGCGTTAGAGTCCATCATTCCTCACCAACTCTGATGCTTTTCTAAGTACAGAGTTCATTTTTGTTCTTATCTCGCCAGGTGAGACTAGCCCGTTTATTGCAGAATTCCTCGCCAATTTTTCAGCGAGGGCAAGGGCTATTACAAACTTGTGAAGAACTTGTAAATTAGCCCCATTTTCAAGAAATTCAGAGAAGAAGGAATTTGCCATGTTTAGATATATATTAATTAGATTTTCCTGCGGATAATCAACACTCATCCAATTTGCATCGCTCAATTGATCTTGCCAATAAAGCCGAAAAGTCAAGTTAGAGGAACCTAAAAAGAGGTTAAATTCAATTGGGGTATCGCTAACAGATTCAAGTTTCTTTGTATCCTCTACCTGTACAGATATAGGTTTTTGAGTTGTAGGAAATTCCATCTCCTCTATAATTGCTTCTTCAAATTTTTTATCCGAAAATAATTTTTTTATAGGTTCAGAACTAAATACCATTTCAGTTTTATCTAAAGGTTTATTTCTTTCTCTATGGCCTTCTGCTTTTTCCATATATTCTTGGCAATTTGATCTTAACTCGGAAATAAATAATTCCTCAAGATCTCCTGACCAGTCAAATGCATCCTTGGCTTGTGTGACTGGCCAATCATTCATATGGAGTTCTCCCACCAGTCTTTGTGATCTAAAAGAGTTTGCTTGACCAAATATCTCAGTAGGTTTGTATCCCTCACCCGGTCCACCAATAATAACTCTTCCTCTCCTTAATAACGCAAATCCTGCATCACGTTGACTACCAGGAATCATAATTCCCACCCAACCACTAGCATTTAAATAATTAGATGTTATCGGATTTTGTATCTTGATAGAAATATCTCTTTTCCATAAAGTCTGTTTTTCGCTGCCATGATCTTCTGTAAGCAATGGTGGTTCCTTGAAACTTAATGGTTCTCCATTCCACAATATTTCAACCTCCTTCGTTCGAAGGTCTTCTCTATAAATACTTCCAAGTTGATCCTTAATTCTTCCAAGAGTTCTTCCTTTTAATGGTTTATATAACTGTTCAATTTTTATCTCTGTGAAGTGGGTTTTTTCATCAGTAAATCGTTGTACAACTTCTATTTCTTCAGATTTTTTAATTGCAAGATCAGGTACATGTACAGAGATTTGTAATTCACGAGATGATCCAAGCATAGTGGTTCTAATACTCCATTTTCTCCCGAACCAGCATGCTGCAGTCTTTAGTCCCATCCCAAATTCACATCTTCCAGTATTGTTACGAGGAGGACTGTTTAACATTACTGCTCTTCTTAAATCGTCTAATTCCATACCATTTGCGTTGTCAAAAATCACCAAAGAATTCTGCTCATCATCATAATTAATTACTATTCTTAATTTTTTGAACTTTTCCCCCTCATATGCTTTTATTAGAGAAACCTTATTGTTGTAGTAACTTTGTGTGGAGTTATCAACGAATTCTGCTATGGCGTACCAAGGTTTATAGCTAAGCCTTTGATATGTTGCATATACTCCTGAATCTGGCCTCACACTAATTGTTTCATTTTCTAATCTTTCTACATCAACTGACATTATATTCACTTCTCCATAATTGTAGGTTCACTTACTACGTTCTCATTCCATATTTGTTTTTTTGAGTATTGCTGTACATGATTCTTTTTTTCAGCCATACCCACGAGTGCATTTGCAACTATATTAGCAACTTCCACGTTTACAGCATTCCCGAGAGAAGAATAAGCCCTGGACAAAGTTGACGGTAAGAAATTTAATTGTTCCATGCTTTGCAATCTCTTGCACTCCAATGGTGTAATGTATCTGTTTTCCCACATAACTATTGGAACTTGAGACATGTTCATTGCTACGAGAGCAGGAGAGGTATTTGGGCGTTTTACCCTGATTCCAGAAGGCCTTAGTTGAATCACATAATTTGTTAAACTTCTATTTTCATCTAGTGGATTTTTCTTATGACAATTCCATTCAAATTTTTGAAAACTTGGGACAAATTTCTGTACCTTTTCAGCCCAAGTTCGTAGATCTTGCTCATACTTTAAAAATAAATTTCTACTATTTTTTATGTATTTGACCTTCCAATCTGGGAATTTTGCATTAGATCTTGCATATCGTGGAAGCATACATAGCAATTCTTCTTTGGTTGATGCAATATTTAATTCTTTACCAAATGATCCTTTATATTTTCTCAACTCGTCTAAAGACAATTCAAAAGGTGGTTTATCTTCAAATGGGTAAGTAGCTCCATACTCCATTGCCCAAAGAGGAAGTGGTATGTGTTCACTTTTTGGTATAATGTTCAAAAATTCTTGCCATGTTTCAATTTTTTGTTTCAGTTCTAACGAGATATTCCTAACATCGCTAGAATTAGTAGATAAAACTGACTTCAAATTTAAATCAAATTTCCTAGAATCTCGTACATTTTTAATTTTTTTTGAAATATCAACTAACGGAGAGAGACTTGCTACGATATATACCCTATACCTCACCTGTGGAATACCAAATTGGTGAGGTGAAATTTCCTCTATGTCAACAAAATATCCTTGATTTTCAAGTTCCTTCTTAATAATTGACCAACTTCGTCCATTTCCGTGATTCTTAAGATTGGGAACATTTTCAAGGATGATATAGTGTGGTTTGTGAAAATTAACAACCTTTAATATTTGTTGATATAAATCCCCCAATTTTGGATGATCCAATCCAGCTTGTGCTCCCGCCTTTGAAAACGGTTGGCATGGAAAACCTGCACACAAAATATCATGACTTGGAATGTCAGCGGGATGTATATCCCTAATATCTCCTGAACAATTCATTCCAAAATTTTTATTGTACAAATCCCGTAATTCAACATCTATCTCTGATGCGAAAACACATTCGTGCCCTAATCTATCAAGGGCTAAATGAAAACCCCCCAGCCCCGCAAAGAGATCTATAAATTTCACAAAATTACAACGTGTTTTTATTGATAAAATTTTCGTTTTGAATAGGTTTGGAAGGCGATTATTTTGTAACAAATCTTTATATTTTCTAACCAAGCAATGTTAGAAAAAGAACAAATAGTTGTCTTTTCACAGATTGACTACTTCTATCATAATGATAACTATTGAAAAGCACTAAGGTTTTTCCCTATCATTTGTCATTATTATTTTAATCCCATTTTTTTGTAGTTGGAAATTTGATAATAAGAATAAGGTTGTATCAATAAACAGTCACAGATATAGGTTCAACTAATTGCTTTAATTTTCCTTTCAACAGAATTCTCAACATCTATTCTATGATCTATCTTTATTATTGTTTCCACTCTAAGAAATCCTTTAGATACCAGGTATTCTTCAGCGTTTTTTATAGAATTAAAAAGGTCATCCATGGTTTCAGATTCAATCACAGTGGCCATACTGTTCGGATAACATTTAATATTTCCCTCTTTTAATTTATCAATGGCCCCTTTGATGGTCTTCCCCGCTGACACACCGCTTCCTATGGGATAAAATGTCACATCTGCAACTATCATGACATGAAAAGAGAAAATATCTATAAAAATGTGAATGAAAAAAGGATAAATATCTTAAACACTAATTTAGTGGCAATCAGTCCACCCTATATTCAATCTCAGACACACATTAGCATGATATTTTTTTATTCGTATCAATTTCAATTCCATGAATCTTCACTTTTACTGCATTTGTATGACAAAGGTGTAATACCCCTTTTATAAATTATTCTTTTCAAATATTCATTACCCCCTAACTTGTTAGAAGAAATCAATATATAGATTACGTAATATCATTTATGCAT
>JAJZXP010000376.1 GCA_021806345.1 Thermoplasmata archaeon
TAAGTTGGACACCATTTCCTTTTCTTCAGGTTTCAATCCACGCACCCGTGAAGGGTGCGACAAAAATGCGCATAAACTCACCGATGCGGAATTGGTTTCAATCCACGCACCCGTGAAGGGTGCGA
This sequence comes from Thermoplasmata archaeon, assembly GCA_021806345.1. The sequence goes on from JAJZXP010000376.1 coordinate 126, forward strand.
CGGCGTGTATTGCATATGGCATAAATATAGGCACTTTATAACCATTTTCCGCCATAGTACTAACCAACTTTCAATTTATAAATCCCATGATCGATAAAAGTTTTCTGATGAGCGCTTAAACACCAGATCCGCTGAACTACTGGTTTTTTCATGATCGCTAGAGGTTCGCGGGTTAGTACAATATAATTCCCTCAGGATCGTAACCTTGTTTTGCCCCATATTGTTCAACTCTCTTTTTCCAGTTTTTTCCAAGAAAGTAGTAACGTAAGCTATCAGTTTTGGGATCCACGATACTCTCAAGGCGGTGTTTCAGTTCACTAAACTGATGAGGCTCTAACAAGCATTCGAATACAGAATTCTGAACGCGTTGTCCAAAATCGACACACTCTTTGGCTACCTGTCTCAAACGCTTGGCACCCAATGGATTCGAAGTGTTGACGTCGTATGCTATAACTACCATCATTTCAAAGAACCTCTTTACTTCCAGAGGAATGGCGGATAGTCATCCAAATCTCCCCTAATATTCCTTGAAAGTTGCATTGATTGAACATAAGGAATGAGTCCCACCAAAATTTTTTCCCCTATAAAAGGATGAACGATTTCTTCCCTTTTCCTATTCTGCCATGCTACGAGCACTTCTTTTCTTGTATTATCATTCATTAAAACAACCCCATTTTCACGCCTGACAAATCCGTTTTCTGAAACCTGCTTCCTGTTGATAAGGGACAGTACCATTCTATCTGCCAAATACGGTCTGAGCTCTTCCATCAGGTCAAGAGCCAAACTCTTTCGTCCAGGCCTATCCGTGTGCAGATAACCCACTTGAGGATCGAGGCCAACGGTCTCAAGTGCTGAGGCACATTCGTGGGCCAGAAGAGTGTAAATGAACGAGAGAAGCGCGTTTACATAGTCAGTGGGGGGTCTCTTTATTCGTTCATTGAAGGTGAAATGTTCTTTCTGGTTCACTATTAGGCTGTCAAAACAAGAGAAATATGCGCTAGCTGCTTCACCCTCGACTCCTCTTACTTCATCTACTGAGCGGACGTTCTCAACCCTTCCTATCATGTCTTTCATACGATATATGGTATTGCCAATGTGTTGGTTTTGCATTAGATCCTCATGATCTCTAATTGCTCTTTGCAAAACTCTTCTTGAATTATGTATCTTAGCTTCCACAAATCGTTTAGCAAGTCTTAATTTTGTCCCTTCGTCGTCAGCCCATCTATACTGTTTTCGTCTTAGAAGGACATTGCCCGAAACCTCACCGGAAACTCTTGCTAAGAACTTACCATTCTCTGTTAGGAAACTCAAACCTACACCGCGCTCACAGCATAAATGCATTACCGATGGGCTTGCTCCCATATATCCAAAGCAAACAATTCCTTCAAGATTATGAACAGGTACTCTGAAACGTATTTCGTCTTTAACCTTGATGAGTATATTCTCACCTTCCCTCGCAAGATATGACTCTGGGGTGGTTACGTAAAGAGTGTTTAGAAGTCTCCTCACGGCAAATCATCGTCCTCATGTGACAACCATTCAGTCAGGTATTCACCAACAGATCCTCCTGAACTCTTCCAATCCGGCTGGCATATCTCATATAATGAACATCGGAGACAGTGTATCTCTTTCTTTGCACGAGGAGTGACTCCAAGACTGGCAAGTAAGTGCATCTTGGTAGACAAGGTTACAACGCGATCTCTGAGTATATTGTCAAAAATTATTGTTTGTCTTCTCCGAATCTCGTTATAGTACAGGTATCCTTCGTTTATTGTTACATTCATCATCTCTTCCAAAGCAATGGCTTGAGCACAAAGCTGCACAGAGTCTCTGTCGTCTGGCTTTGGTCTTCCTCTCTTATATTCAATAGGTCTTAGCTTCCACTTGCCCGGTTTTCCTTTGAGAAAAATTGTTCCTATTGCTTGTGAATCGTCGTCCCTTATGTATTCCACTACATCAGCAATTCCTCTTAGTCCCAGTTTCCCAGAAACGATAGGAACTCTTCTCGTAATTCGGGCATCGTGCCGAGTCTCGTTTTCAAAGGGGTTATCCGCATGCTCGTGAATGTGCCTACCCTCAACTGTTAATACATTTTCTTCCCACTGTTGTTCGATGTGTATAAGAGCCCATTGTCGTTCGCAAAACGCCATATGCTGAATGCCAGATAGTGGAAGAAAGTCATCTTCCGCATAGTCGGGCATCATTTCACACTCTTTCGATCACCGATACTTCATTCGGAATTTTGTCTTTCTCTATTGAAACAGAGTAGTCAGTGAAGTCCCTGGGTGGCTGGCTATTATCTTTCTTCGTAATACTAACCCTGTCAAAAAGAGTCTGTGCAGAAATATCCCCCATCTTTGATGAATGCTTGAAAATAATTAGTTTTCTTGTACACATAAATCCCCTGGCTGCAGATCTATCATTCTCAAACATATTTTCCAATGCTTCCCATAGAAGTTCCAAATCGTCTGTTGAAAAGCCAGTTTGATTTGCTAGAGGTGCTGAAACAAAACCATAGGCACGATAAAGACCATAGGGAACAGTAAACTTGCGACCCATTGTCCGATTCTCCCCACTTTGATCCTTTGCCTCTTTTTCAGTTGTAACTGCAACTCTCGTAATGCTGTGTTCGAGGGACACTATAGGGTCTATCGATCTCGCGAAAGTGAACTGTACAGGACCGCGTACCTGACCAGCATTAGCTCCAGTAGTCATGACGGCGCCGAAGGTTCTGACATCATAGAAGTTCTGGCAAAGATATGCCCTAGCTTTGTCGCGTTCTTCTCTTGTAGTTTCACGATACTTCTTTTCCTTATCACTCTTGTCTTTTTGGTCTTCGGATTTTACCGACGAATTCACGATATTCGTGATACCTGCACCTTGGTAACTCTCTTCAATAGTTTTGTTTAAAACTGACTTTTCCCTGATAAATATCTTGTGGGGAGAGACGTCATTATTCTTAAGTTCAACATAGTTTCTAACCTTTCTCTTCAGGCTGACATCAGTGACGAGACCATGTCCAGTTTCAGAGTCCAGACGTGGTAAATTTCCAGCATCAGGATCCCCATTGGGATTCCCATCCCTAACATCAAACAATATCACAAAATCGTATCGATTCTCTATAGATTTGTTAACATTCATCACTCTACCTCCTTGTCATTTTCTCTATGTGCTTGTTCTGACTTGCTTGTATCCATCGTTTTCTTCGTAAAAAAATACTGTCTCTGATGATAGTATCCAATAGCAAAACGTCCCTGTTCATGTAGTCCTAGATGCGCAGGGAAATCAGTGAAATTACCCATGATTTCTCCAATCAGCTGCTCAAATCTCACAACGCTTCCTTTGTTTTCAAGTTTGGCAAGATGGTGATTCTTGAGGCGTAGCAATGTGGGAAAAACACTTACTGGAGTTGCGCAAGCGGCCCCATAATAGCGGTCCCTAATGGTTGCGTTGAGATTTGGGTTTGCTTCTTCCTGAATTTTCTCCAATGCTGCAAACAATCTTCCCAGATGATACCCAATTGACGGTTGAGAAACATCTAAGCTCATGCTAATCTCCTTTTGCCTAACATTAGGATAGAATCTGTAATAGCTATTTAAGTATGCTTTTAGAACTGCTGCCCTTACGGGCTTAACCCTCATTTTGGCATCACTATGTATTCGACGAATCGCTGCTTGAAGTAATGTAGCAGGATATGGTATGCCACTGAGTATCGCTCGCATCAAATCTCCTGAGAGGTTTGGAGGGATATTCTCGGTATCATCCAGAGCAGATACGTTCTTCAAAATTTGTTTGATTGAATAGTATTCCGGTTCCCAAGTTGGTTTGTTTATTGCGAAATCGTCAAAATACTGTTTGATTCGCTCTGCAAATTTGGCAATTGTACCTACCTGCCAGAAGCGAATAGATATTCTAGCGTTATTGGGGGACAGCCCTAATATATAAAACTCAGTATTACTGGTGTCGTCCAGATAGGCTCCTGTCTTGACCGACTCAAGAATTGCCTTTATTTTTTCAGTTTCAGATGCAGGATCGTCGTTACGCGGCTCCTTGAAAAACGACGAGAAATCTGTTTCGAACGATGTGGGTTTTTTCGACCAGAAAACAGTTTGAGCATCTCCAATCAATATCTTCTGTTTTGAATCTTTTCCAAGTAGCTCGTTAAGGGCAGTTGTATATGCAAACTCAGCCTTGGTGCCAACAGGAGCGTTTAATCCTTTCTCTTTACCATAGGATCTGAAGGCATCCAGATTGAAGGAGACAATATTAGCACCTGAGGTCTGAGATTTAGGGATTCCCTTAATTGAAGTATGAAGCTTCTTGATGTATGTTTGTTCTCCCGTCACTAGGCATATTCCATTGGACGTTTCACCGTTAGAAAGGGCATTTATTTCGTTGATAACGCTCATAACGTCAGATCGCTGACACATTAAAGTTCGATCAGTAACCAACCGAAATGAAAGGTAGACTCCTCCCTTAGAAATTTCGTCCCAGTAATCGATATTTGGCAATTGATCTCTTTTGACCCCCTCAAGGTATTGGATTAGGGTCTTGATGGCTTCCACATTACCAACATCTCTCCTTAGCCGTTCAATGAATGCCTTCTTCTTTTCATCTCCTCTCTTACCAATACCATAGACATATTCTGTGGAATCCCATAAAAGATTGGCGGCAATCCCGGAAGTTCTTTTTACTGCTTGGGGTACAAGGAAAGCCTTTGCCCTGGTTTTTTCCCCGTTTTTTTCCCTGGTATCTTCCACTTGAATAAGAGTTCCACGGTTGTCCAAAACAATTACGAATGGGATCTCTTTCCACTCCCAATGCTCTGGCGCAATATTGCTCTCCAACTCTTTGCTCCTCCGATCGTAATACTCACTCAGTGCTTGAAGAATCATCCCCTAACCTCCACTTCCTTTCGATCGGTTACAATAACACCCTTGTCCATCTTGGCCCTGAAAAAAAGAGGTGTTGGGTTACTCGCATCTTTTCCAAAATCTAAATCATAAAGCATAAAACCCATATCTCTCGTTTCGTCTATTGGGTTAGCAGGCTCTGCCCTCGGGTCTACTAACTTAAAATCGCAAGCAAACTCCCTTGTTCCCAGATATGGTCTGTGAAAACACTGCCCCTTCCTTGCCCTTCTTTCGAACATTGCGGAGTATTTATCCTCAGACTCGCTATTACCGACCGTTTTGTCAGTTTCTTTTGAACCCTTCGATGACCCAGTTCGCGCAATATCTCCTCCTCTCATCTCAGGCGGGAAAAATTCAAAATGTCCATGTAGCCGGTACCTGACGTCTCTCAAGAATAATCCAGCACGCTGTTGGCGCTCTTCTTCAACGAAAAACCCCTGTGGGGGGGCATCTTCACCCGCAATTTGCCTTGAAGTAGGTGCCTGAATCTTTTTACCAACCTCGTTTCGTCTAACTGAGATCCATTTAATAGGATTTAACACTTCTATTTTAGTTATATTCCACCTTATTGCAGGTTTCCATAGTATGGATTCAAAAATAGCTCTTGCAGCAGATGGTGTAATGACGTCATAGCTAACTCGTTCCACCTTCATTTCAGGACGGGTAAAGCAAGCATAGTCTCCCCATACCTCAAGACACCAATCATGCATTCGGCTACCTCAACTATTGAATGAATTCTTCTGGGTCATATAAAACCTCGTCAACTATAAGTCCAATATCATCTCTGTATTCAAGACTGGAAGTAAGCGCAAAAATTCCTGGCTGAATTTCTTCAATGGATCCTCTCACGAGCATATGCTCAAAATCGCGATCATAAATGCTGACCGCAAACCGTTGTAGTTTTCTCATCATGAACCTGTCAGCACCCTTGGATTTCACAATGTCGATCAATTTTATGCCATCTCCATACCTGACTAAAATTGTTTTTCTGACAGAGTCGTCTATTATCTGGAATTTCTCAGATGCGGTTCTAAATGAGATGCCAAGGTCAGACCTGCTAGGGCTAAGTAAAGAAATGATTTTTTTGGAATCCAGTGAGTTTGATTTCCAGTACAACTCGGAGAAATAAATAGTAAACATTCCAAAATCGAGCATGTCGCGTTTCTCATTATTAATAATATTGCGTGCAGTCTCTTCCCCCTTGCGTAAGATGCCGGGTGGCGATCTCTTGGGCGCATTAAAGACAACAACACTTCCCAGCCCTGATAATTTACCTTCTCTGTTGCAACGCCCTGCCGCTTGTGCTATTGAATCTAAACCGGCCATGGAACGGTAGACAACGGGAAAATCAAAGTCAACACCTGCTTCAACTAGCTGGGTGCTTATTACGCGGACTTTCTCATTGTTTTTCAACTTAGCTTTGATTTCCTCTATTTTCTTGCTCCTGTGTTCACCACACATGAGAGCTGATAAATGATACGTGCCTTCTGGCATTAATTTATAAAGTTCCCGACAACTCTTGCGATCTGAAACAACACATAAAACCTGTTTATACTTACCGAGTTCCACAGCGATCTCATCCAAATCTGATACAGATCTTAGATCCTTATGAAAATTGACCCTGACCCTCCTAAGGGAATCGTAAAGTTGTGGTACATTATCACCCATGATTTCTCTGATTCCCTTCAAGCCCGGGAATCGTCTATCCACAATGTTTCGTTCCCCGAAAGCGGGTTGGGTGGCTGTTGAAATGACAAATGTCACGTGATAATGATCTACGAGAAGCTGCATTGTTTCTAGTATAGGGCTCAACAATTCTACTGGCAATAATTGAGCCTCGTCTAGGATCACTACTGAGTTTACGATGTTATGAAGCTTTCTGCACCTGCTAGGCTTAGCTGCGAAGAGAGATTCAAAAAACTGAACAGTAGTCGTAACAATAAATGGCGCATCCCAATTTTCACAAGCAAGACGAGATTTTTGTGTGGAATCATTTTCCTCAAAGTTTGAATGATGTTCTATGACATTATCTTGGCCTATTACATCACGGAAGACCTTTGCATTTTGCTCAATTATGCTTGTATATGGGATCACATAAATGACTCGGTCCATTCCATGAGAAACCGCGTGTGTAAGTGCAAACGCAAGACTTGATAGGGTTTTTCCTCCGCCAGTTGGAACAGAAAGGGAAAAAATTCCTTCTTGTTCACCTGCCATTTGTACGCATTTTGTTCTAACATTATGCCTGATTTGATTTACATGGGTTTTTTCTGAGTCATCTTCAAGATCCTTTATGTATTTGTTGTATCGTTTTATGATTTCGCTTAACGAAGAGTAACCTGCTCTGTTACGAGCTCTCACACCATCCATATAGGATTCTGTGTCCAAGAAATCGGCGTCAACCAGACAAGAGTACAGCATCCTAATCCAAAGGGATAAATCCAAACCATTGGAGAATTTCCAAGGTGGATTTGGTAAACCTGACAATGGAATCAGAGAAAGAATATTTTGGTTGATATCATTCAAGTCTTTATGCTGAGATAATTGGAACTGGAGCGATGACTTACGTCCGGTTGCTGAGATCCAGTCTGGTAACCCGCTATGATGCCCAGCTATGCTATAAGATAGGAACCTCCCTTTGTAGCCAAATTTGTTTTCGACTAATTCAGCCCCATAGATGGCATGTTGAATCTTACCGGATTTGTTCTCGAGATGTGCCTCGTCATCGAATCCACTCTTAGTACGGATATATCTCTGCCAGATGAGTCTGCCTTTACCTACATCATGAGCAAGTCCTAATATCTCACCCCAACTTCCTGAGCCAAATTTTTCAGCGAAAGTTTTTGATAATTTTCCTGTAGCCATTAAATGCTCAGATAATAAATGTGGACGCTCCCAAATCCCATTTTCATTCTTTCTAACATGTGCAATATCTGTATCACCGATTTGCATGGTTACTTTTTTGGAGAATGTTTCATTATCGCAACTGTCCACTTTTCTCATATGATACTTTTTAATATTAATACATGGCATTTGAGTCATTGCCAATTTTTGACGT
>JAJZXP010000432.1 GCA_021806345.1 Thermoplasmata archaeon
GTTGTATTTAGAAACTGGCATCTTAGTGCACTCATAATTGTCTAGGTCAAGGGTTATTCCGTCTGCCTTTGAAGTGTAAAGAAATTCATAAACGCTGTCTATCTTATCAAGTTCATTTATGAAATCATCTTCGCTAGATAAATGAAACTTAGATTTTACATCATTTTTAATAGTGTCCCCAACTCTATCCCTACTTTTAATTTTCTCTATCTGCCCTTGTATTTTCTCTTTAAGAGACAAGTCGTCTATATTTCCAATGAGTTTCTCTAAGTTCTCAATATCTTCACTTTTAGAGCCATATTTTTCTTTTTTAGAACTTATTTTTTCAAAGATTTCTTGTACAGACCCTTCATATCCCATGTACTGAGCCAGAATGGCCTGCTCAAAAACTGCCAATTTTGCTTTATCGGTTGGCAGGTCTTGAGGCGCATTTACAACTGAAAAGATCCTCGGTCTAAATACTGAAGGATCCCTAACTGGAGTTGCACTTGTGATGTTTTCCCCGCCCAAATTTCCATAGAAGAATGATTTGTACCTCCCATTACATCCCTCACAATGCCAGTAATATGATTCCTGTCCTCTCCCAGTAGGTTTTACGAGTCTTTTTGGGGAGTTTGGGTGCAAGCTACACTTTGGGATGTAAATCTGTGCCAGGTCTCCATGCTTTGATACAAAAACAAGATCTTCTTGCACAAGTTCACCATTTTTAATTTTTCCCTTTCTAATATCATCCTCCATTTTGTTAAGACCGCTTTCCCCTGGTTCATAGGTAATGTGAGACCTTGTTCTCTTGTTGTAGAAAACTAATGGAAACAGCTCCAAGATTATACTTGAGGGTTCAAAGAATTGTATTGTATTATTGTTGATCATCAAGAAAGCTGTATCTTGACTACACCCTACTAGTTCAGACTTGATCTTTTTCACAAGTCTGTTTTTACTATAGATTGTTGGTGTTACTCTGGTGCTGCTCCAATTCTTGACTTTCATAATTCCCCCTCTAGGGTGATCTATCAGCCCTTCTGGGAGCAAGTGGAACATGGCCTGAGACTTATTTCGAGAGAAAGTTAGTTCTTTTGGCATTATTCAGTTTCACCTCTGCTAAAGTCAATATCTTGAACCACTCGTTCTGTGTATGTGTCTAAAATTAACTTAACGGGTTGGCTGATGCTCCTAAAATTAGTCAGGGGTTGATGTGGCTTGAGCTTGAAGCCTATAAGACTCATCCTATCTTGCCTGTAATCTATTATGTGTGATACCATGTTTTCCACTTGCTGATCCAGCAGTTCTGAAAAGCGACCTGGATCTGGGGATGCACTAACTCTGTATGATTTATTTAGGAAGTTTAGAATATCTTCCTTAGTTATATCTTTCTTTTCGTAGTGATCTGCGAATCCGAATGGTTTTATAACATCTTCCAAACCTGGTTTTGAAGCCGCTACGTTATAAATATAGCTGCAAAACAAACCTGGGAGGGTAATTTTGACAGCATCCTCTGCCCATCTATTTATTGGCGTGCCCTCAATTACAAGTTCTATTAATTCATGAAACTTTGAAAAATTCGTGTAATAACTTTGGTCCCTTTCTCTCCATGGATTGAACAAAACGAAAACAATACCCGTAGATGTCAGTTTCCTACCGACTCTGCTTAGTGCTTGTATATATTCCGCATTATTTCCGGGCATTCCCATGAAAATCATTGTGTTCAATTGCTCTAGGTCAATTCCGTGAGAAACCAAGCTAGTTGCAATTAGAGTCCCAGCAAAGTTGTTCCCTTCAATTTGCCCCATAACATCTTTGACTTTGTCAAATGGTTCATCCCCAGTTAGTTTGTGTTTCCCAACAGGAGGGTATTTAGCCTCTTCTAACTCTTTGCTAATTCGTGTAGTAACAGACCTATTTAGAGCATTTGCATCATCTTTCTTGTTGTGGTAAGTTAAAACTACCCGATAGAGGTCTGACAAGGAAGGATCATTAGATAATAGTGGATACTTATCATTCAAAGACTTGAATGTTTCTATTAAGACTCTTTCTATTGCGTTGATTAATGTCTTAGAGTGTGGCATCAGACCAACGATTATTCTTTGAGGTTTTTCTTTGATTCTCTTTGTGAAAATCTCATAGTTAATTGGGAACTTGATTATATCTCGTTGATATATCTGCCCAATTTCGCTTTCGTAATCCTTTGAAACGGTGGCAGATGAACAGATTACCTTCAAATTTTTTTTGCCATTTGTGCTCTCTAAAACTAATTGATCTAACCCAGTTTCATAATGCGAATCCAGAGTGCCAAATGATTCCTTTAGCAGATGTATTTCGTCCTGTATAAGCAAAGAAGGGCTCATGTCAAACTCTTGGGATATTTGCTCAAGGTTATTCCTGTCACTACATGAGTCTTCAATGCACCTATTTGTTGGGGCAAATCCATGTCTCTTGCATTTGTAATGTGCCTCCCCTAAAATGTTCCTGAAATTTGGTTGAATCCCCATTGTAACCATCTTGTCGATGGTTGAAACTACAACTGTTGGAAGATAGCGGTAGATTTCGGTGTCAGATATGTAAATAGGAAGCGCACCGATGCAACCTTCATTTACACAGAAGTGCATTAGCCTAATTCTCTCCTTATCCGATTTAATTTTTATTGTGCTATTCCCGCAAAATGGACAAATTTGTATTATTTGCCATTTTTTCCCAGATTCTGGTGAAGCCTCTATCTGCGATAAAACATCCTTTCCTTTATAACTGTCTACTAATTTATTTGGAGTGTTCCCTTCCCCGACATAATAGCCTACCGAGAAGGCTTCAGCGTCACCGCCAATTTCCTCAGCTCTTACAATTTCGGCACTTGACAGTATGTCTGCGATTCTTTGTAACTGTTGCGCGGATAGCATTCTTAAAGGGAACTTGACGAAAACGGAGACACCTGCTTTCTTGCCTTGCAAGCGGTCAAGAAAAGCTTGGAATACAGCTAAGCCTAAGAATGCCTCTGTTTTTCCTCCACCGGTAGGAAAATAAAGTAGATCTGCTGAATTCCTATAATTTCCAACAAGAGTTTCATCTTGCACCAAATCCGGTATTATAGATACTATGAATATAATTTGAAAAGGTCTCCATGATGTTATTTTCTTCCTTGAATTTAAAAATGATTTGTTCATTAGGTGGAATGCTCTAAAAGCCACTTCATTCTTTATGAGTGAAGTAATTCCGTTTCTAAAACGCCTTATTTCTTCTTCGGACCTTTTCTTGTCTCTATTTAATCTTTCTATAGCATCCGGAGTGAGATCTGCTGCTGACTGCCGAGAATAATAATCTGCATTAAGTAGTTCAAGTTCGCGGTGTATGTTAGTGAGCACCTTTTCCCAGTGGTCGCTTAATAATTCAGTAATATTTACAACACTGGATAAGGATTGTTCAACTGAGTCCCAAGAGTATCTTGGTGCATGCTCTGTCTCATAGGTACCATTTATCTCTGTGATGGCAGAATTTATTCCCGTAACTTTTATAAGCCTATCTTCACGTTTAGAATACTCTGAACTTATTGAATTAAGTTCAAAGGGTGTTGGCTCAAAATTTAGGGGGGTCAAGGACAAGTTAGATTCAAAAATTGTGTTGTCTATGGACCTGTCACTGGATTTTGCAGATAAGTTTCTGAGAATGATCCTAACAATGTATGTATCGAGAGACTTTGAGCAGGTAGTTTCTAAAGAAAAATTCCATTGCGGAACTGGGGCATTTTGGTTTCCCAATTCTAGTATGGACTTTTGGTAACTATCGGCATCATTCAAAATGTCCTGGGGAAATGTGTCGGTTTGACGTCTATTTTCATAAACAAAATACATAGGATCTAACAAGCACGCTTTGGCCAAACCATTGCAGAATGTTATAAACCCAAAAGATGTCTCCTTAAATTGATCACTGATTATATCTTTTAGATCAATGATTCTTTCTGTTTCAAAGTATTTTTTCTTAAATTTCAATGGTATTTTCACTCGCTCAGATTTGTAGTTTACAATGTCATCCCTGTTTAGTGCTTGTAGTTCATTATATTCTGGAAATACTCTGTAATAATAAGCCCCAAGTAGTTTGACTTTAATTTGACCCTTCTTAACGTGATCATTGTTCACTTGAAGCATCATACCTGTTGCATTAATAGATGAGCCAGTTTTTGCTATTCTTGACTCAGAATTTTTAGCAAGCTCATTTAATGTCCCGATAAAGAACTCCTCCGAAGGTTTCTTGTTCCATATAAAGGCGTAGTCTTTACCTGACAATCTTTCTGTTACTGAATTGATCACTTCTTTTGCATACTTTACACTTTGTTGCACATTATCAGTCCTCCGAAAAGCTGGTCGTTGAAACGATTTTTAGTTCTATACCTTTACCAATATCATATAGCAATAAGTCCTCATCCGTTTCGTTTTGTTCGCCAAACTCCTTAGCCAAGATGACCTTTTGAGATAGTGAAATGAGTCTGTTAGGTAATCCCCTTACCCATGATATGGCTCGATGTAATTCCTCCATTGGAATTTTACCAAAATATTCTGGAAAAAGACTTGCCAACCTATCTAAATTTTCCATGTCCTGTGGTCCTATTACTCCCCCACGGTCTAAGTCAAGCGTCCAATTTCTGATCGTCTCTGCTTCTTCGATCTTACTCCCACTTTTAGACAATGCCTCGACCATTTGAACCGCTGTAATCTCGTTGTCTTCCATTACCTTTTTCAGTTGGCGTTTCCACATTTCGACTAATAGGAAATTCTGTAAAGTTTTAGGATCCCAATCTTTGAGTTCATCTCTTATTGCAGAATAAATATCTGATACAATAGAGTCCCTGAATGATATAATTTGGTCACCTACCCTGATGTCAGTTGCTCTTTTGGTTTCGACAGTTCCAGAGGTTAAAAGTACTCTTATGGTGGAATGTTCGGTAACGTACGTTTCTTCTCCGTCAGAAAATGTGATTTTTATAGCCCTATTTTGGGCATATTCTGTAGAACCTTGGTTTGATTGAACTTCCTTTTGGCCATAGGCTCCAGCATCATAAGTGACCTTAATTTCAGGCATAAAAGGAATTTTTCCATCTATCGATGATGTTTCCTCTTCGTATGCTTGTTTTTGACTGATAGAGATGTTATCGGGAGGGAGGCTTTTTTTAATCCGTTCTATAACCTTCTCTCTTACCTTATGACTAAAGTATGTTTTAGAGAATTCGTAGGAACTTTTCAATTCCATAGCCATAATTGTACTCTCTCCTGGATAATGGAGGAGCACAGAACTTGTTGACTCTATACCAATAAATGCTTTCAAAATTGGGTTGTGAGGGTAATCAGAAACTATAACAACACGATCACAATTCACTCCTTGGTTCGCAGCAAAAGGGTGAATAAGAATGATCTTATCGTTGGGCAGTTTATCTTCATCCAAAAATTGACTTGTTTGCTTTATAGACTCATAAAATCCCTTAATTTGGGCTTTATTTGAAAATAATATGACCAATGGCTCTCTCTTTCCAATCGCAGTATTTATTTCATTTAGAAGTTCAGAGAACTTTGGAGGATTTGTTTGGGAAAATCCACTTATTATCTGCTTGATATTTGAAATGCATCGATACATGGATGACTTTCCTGGCCCACCATAAGAATCCACCAACCGTTCTACATTCTCAAGGCTAGTTTCCACAGGAATATCGTAGAATTGCCCTGTAAAATATCGATCGCTTAAGTTGACTTTACAAGGAGAGGATTCTAGCTTTTTGAGTAAAATTCTCAGCATATACACAATGTGCCCTGCCTCATCAGAATGAGTGTCATCTGTGATCTGCTTTAGAATGCTTCGAGCATTATTGAAGGCGTGTTGAATCTGTCCTGGAATATCTACTCTTTTTGTGTTCAAGATTTTCACGGTCTCGTGAGTTTTTAGTGCAGATGAAAAGAAGCTTCTTGTATCGTTCGGAGGTTCAATCTCAGTTTTGTCTACCCCCAAAATATGAAAATCTTGTTTAGAGAGCCCTTCTAGTCTCTGCCTTAATAACGAGTCGTCAAGCAATATTATTTTTGGAATTGAATTTTCCCTATTCCAAGAGATTATCTCCGCAAGGTCCATGTCAGACAACCCTGAACAACTAACCACTGAGGCAAAAATGTGCTTTGCAGTGAACCAAGAAGGTTTACTTCTTCTGATGGAAAACAACAACTTAGGAGAGACTGATGTTCTCGACTTGATGTATGAAGCAATTATATTTCCGGTTGGTATTTCCCCATTGGAATTTATAAACAATTCACTATTATGGTCTGGGAACTTAGAAATCTCTGAGTTCCCAGCAAATAATATTACTTTATCTCTGCGACCAGATCTTTTTGTCAAAAGATCAATAATCTCACAACTTAGAATAAAGCTTATTTTCTGAGAATCTACGGGGAGCACACAGTAGATTGATAGGGAATTTCTCTCGATGGAATTGTGAATTGCCTGAATCATCGCATATAGGTCTTCAATAGCTTGGGGTGTGTGACCATTAAACTGCCTAATCAGTTCTTTCTTAAATCTCCAAATATCTTCCTCTTCGTGAATTGAGTTAATGATGAATCGGACTCCGACTATTATAATAAACCAATTAGCATAATATAAATTTATGTGTCTTTTGTAAATGGCAAGTGAATTCTGTCCAATTATGGCAAACGAAAAGTATCCAGTTCTGGCAATCGAAAAATAGCCAATCTATCATGCTGAACCTAGGTGCAGCGGATTGCTTGAACAGGAGGGTTGGTATATGATAAGGAGCTTGAAGGATCAGGGACTTTCGATCAGCGAGATATCCAGAAGACTGGGAATAAGCAGGACAACAGTCCGGAGGTATCTCAAGTCCGGAAAGGTGCCGCAGTAACACAGGGGTCCAATTGCTCCATGATTGAGCCCTTTCTGCCTCAGTTGAGGGAGCTGTTTGACCGGCACAATCTCTCTGCCGTCAGGATATATGAGGAACTGAGGAAGAAAGGCTTCCAGGGATCATATTCCCTCGTGAAACAGTACAGTAGGCCAATGCGTAACGATAGGAAGATCCTGGCAGTCTACAGGTACGAAACTGATCCGGGAAAACAGTCTCAGGTGGACTTTGGGGAGTTCGGTTACATGGAAATCGACGGGAAACGAAGAAAACTGTATGCCTTCAGCATCATCCCTGGATATTCCAGGATGAGGTATGTGGAATACACCACTGATATCAGCACACGCAACGTGATCCGCATGCACCTCAATGCCTTCCGCTATTTCGGCGGTTACACCGATACGATCCTGTACGACAATATGAAGCAAGTTGTCCTGGACAGGAAGCTGAAAGCCTCAGATTCTACGTTCAACGGAGAGTTCATGAGCTTCTCCGAATACTATGGCATCATCGTCAGGCTCTGTTATCCATATCGTGCCCAGACCAAGGGAAAGATAGAGAACACCATCAAATACCTGAGATACAATTTCTGGGCGGGCAGATCCTTCGAGTCCCTGCAGGACATCAATGTACAGTGCCAGGAATGGCTTCAGAAGGTCAATTCCCAGATCCATGGCACCACGCACGAAATCCCGTATGAGAGGCTGAAGAAGGAGCAGCTCAATCCCCTGGATTCGGTGCAGGCATACCCCATAAGGTTAGAGGAGATAAGGAAAATATCAAGGGACTGCTACATCTCGTATAAGGGCAACAGATATTCGGTACCCTGGGTGCATGCAGGCAGGGTCGCCAGGGTCATAGAATCATCGACACTGAAGATACAGGTTGACTCCCATATCATAGCGGAGCATGATATTCTCCCCGGGTCCGGCAGAACATCACGGAAGAAAGAGCATTTTGAAGGCCTCCTCAAGGCGATCAGGGATCAGAATATAGAGAACTTCCAGACAAGGGTTGAGAAGCGTGATCTCTCAGAATACGAGGAGGCCATGTGATGGACGCATATGAGCGGGTTCATGAGAGTCTCATCACCCTGGGGCTGGACACCATTGAACACACCATTGACAATTATATGGAGAATGCTAGGGATAAAGGTGTCATTGAAGTGCTTGACCACCTCCTTTCCGAGGAGGT
>JAJZXP010000219.1 GCA_021806345.1 Thermoplasmata archaeon
TTTTGAATGATCTGGTAATTTGAATGTGATTGCGTCATCTGAAGAATTGAAGAGAAGAATCAGATCACCTCCTTTCAATGGTCTGTATGTATATTCAAATTCTTTGGAAGATTTTCCATTGATCCATACCATAAGATGCCTCCTATTTTCATTCTTCCAATCCTCATCTTTTAATTCTGTAAGTTCATTGTTTAGCCATAAAACATCCTTTCTTCCGGTCCCTTCAACAACCCCACCGTCAAAGAAATTCTTTCTCGCGAGAACCGGATTGGATCGCCTCAGCGATATGGCATCTTTCATGAAACTTTTTATGTCCTTCCATTTGTCTGAATTGGCCCAGTCATACCAATTTAAACTGTTGTCCTGACAGTATGGATTGTTGTTACCGTAATGAGTTGCTCCAATTTCGTCACCACCAAGAATCATCGGGGTTCCCTGAGAGATCATGAGTGACAGAATTAAATTCTTGATGTCCCTTTTTCTTGCCGACTCAATCTCCAAATTGTCTGTCTCTCCTTCAAAACCGTGATTCCAACTATAGTTATCATCAACTCCGCTATTTGGATCTGTTGCATTTGCATCATTATGCTTCTGATTGTAACTCACCAAATCCCTGAGCGTGAACCCATCGTGGCATGTTACAAAATTTACACTTGAATGGGGCGTTTTTCCCCCCTCATTGTATAGATCAGGTGATCCAGAAAGTCTCGTTGCAAATTCTCCCAACATACCTGAATCCCCTCTCCAGAATTTCCTGATTGAATCCCTGTACTTTCCATTCCATTCTCCCCACTTAACTGGAAAATTTCCAACCTGATATCCTCCCATCCCTATATCCCATGGTTCTGCGATCAATTTTACACCGGATAGTATGGGGTCCTGATGAATTATGTTCATAAAGGGAGACAACATGTTTATACTATAGAGGTTCCTGGCCAGCGTTGACGCTAGATCGAATCTGAATCCGTCAACCTGCATTTCCTGTGCCCAGTACCTTAAGCTATCCATTATCATCTGCAGAACTTGTGGATGGCTAACATTCAGAGAATTCCCTGTACCCGTGAAATCCACATAATTACTCGCGTTATTCGGATCCAGAAAATAGTATGTCTTATTATCTATTCCACGGAAAGAGAGCATAGGTCCCATCTGATTTCCCTCCGCGGTATGATTATATACAACGTCAAGTATGACTTCTATTCCGTTTGAATGGAGGTTGAATATCATATCCTTAAATTCCTTAACCGGGTTGTGCTCTGCTCGCGAATAACTAATATCTGGAGAGAAGTATCCAATCGTATTGTATCCCCAGTAATTCGAAAGCCCATTGTCTACCAGCATTTTGTCGTCGACGTGCTGTTGGATTGGCATTAACTCAACTGCAGTAATTCCAAGATCTTTTAGGTAATTGATCATTTTTTGAGATCCTAAGGCAGAAAACGTTCCCCTGTCTGTCTCTTGTATCTCTTCCCTGAGCATTGTAAACCCTTTACGTGGGTTTCATAGATAACAGTATCATTCCACCTTCTCTCAGGTTTTCCAATATCCTGCCAGTCGTAACTGTCACTTACTACGATGGACTTTGGAACATATGGAGTGCTATCAGAATTATCTGACACTGAAGGATCGGAGAACCTGTAAGGAAATATGCTCTCGTGCCATTTGATTTTGGAGTTCAATTGTTTAGCATAGGGGTCTACTAGCAGTTTGTTTGGATTGAATCTGTTTCCACTTCCATTGAAATTTGGCCCATCCACGTAGTATCCATATAGCTGCCCTTGCCCGATGCCTGATACTTCACAATGCCATACATTAGCATCCTTCTCCTTCAATTCAATCAATTCATATGGGGACGATGTGTTGGTATTTTTAAAGAGGGCGAGAGTTACCTTAGTGGCATTTTCTGAATAAAGAGAGAAATTTGTTCCCTGCGAGGTTATGGTCGATCCAAGAGGATAAAATCTTCCTTCGGACACTATACCCATAGGGGCGTAATTTGATGATGAATTAAGACTTTTCTAAGGTTACCGAGTTTTTATTGTTTTTCAAAATCTCCTGAAAAATCAATATGAGAATCAGTTAATTCATTTGAAAGATTTGTATCTAGAAGATTAGGGGTGCATTTTGTCCCTAAAACGCTTGAACCCAATGCGACTAAGCTTGTAATAGAACTAAGTTTAGAGAATGGCTGATAATGCAAGTCAATGATATCATTGCGGAGAATACTGTACCGGCTGGCATTTTGGAAACTTACTGGAGGTAGCCTATTGAAGTGGAAATCTTATTTAAGTTGCAAGCTACAATAAAAAACACTGCAGATATGAAAATAATCGAAGTTATATTTTTTGAACAAGATTTAACGATGGATTCCGCATATAAATCCTTAACAAAAAAATAAGTATTCACTCATTATAACCATATATGACAGAGACAAATGTTGTAGTAAGCAAGGGGCTTGAGGGCATTTTCATTTCAGATACTACACTGTGTAAAATTGATGGCGCCAAGGGAAAACTTTGGTACAGGGGTTACCCTATTGAAGTACTTGCAGAAAAATCTAATTACGAAGAGGTTGCATACCTCCTACTTTACGGCAAAATGCCAACAAAACAAGAGCTAGAGACCTTTTCAGGAAAGTTGAAATCTGAAAGGCAAGTTTCGGGAGAGATTAAGAAGATTATTAGGACTTTCTCTGGAAAAGCACACCCTAATGATGTCCTAAGAACATGTGTTTCGGCTCTTTCCACATATGATGAGGATATGACAGATAGAAGCAAAATTGCCAATCTCCAGAGAGCAATTAAGCTAATAGCGAAAATGCCGACAATAGTTGCAATGATAGGGAGACAGAATAGGGGCCAAGAACTGATTGAACCGAGAGATGACCTAAATCATACATCTAATTTTCTTTACATGCTGAATGGAAAAATCCCGGATAGGGATTCTGCCAAACTTATTGAACTAATGTTCATATTGCACGCAGAGCACGGAAGCAATGCCTCAACTTTTTCCACACTGGTGACCGGTTCAACGCTTGCGGATGTGTATTCTGCAGTTGTATCTGGAATATCAACACTAAGGGGTCCGCTACACGGAGGCGCTGATGAAGCTGCACTTAACATGATGAAGGCAATAGGGGAACCTGACAATACTGAATCATATATAGAAGATGCACTGGAGGGCAAGCAGAAGATTATGGGATTTGGTCACAGGGTATACAAGGCGTATGATCCGAGGGCAAAGGTAGTCTACAATTACCTGAAATCCTTCATGAAATCAACCTCTGACCAGCAGGTTGAAAAACTTCTGGAAATTGCAATAAGGGCAGAGAAATTAATGGAAGAGAAGTTGAGCAAAACTAAGGGAATATGGCCGAACATCGATTTCTTTGCAGGACCATTATATACTGCCATGGAAATTCCGAGCGATCTGTTTACACCAATCTTTGCCTCGTCAAGAATGGCAGGATGGACAGCTCATCTTTTTGAATATTGGGAAAATAACAGAATTTTCAGACCGCTTGACAACTACGTAGGTAAATTGGATCTTGAATATGTTGATATATCAAAAAGATAGTTAATAGAGAGTTCCATTTTTTAAAATATTTCGAATGTAGACATTATTTAAAATTTCAAATCTTATATCTGAGTTCTCACCATGACCTGGATATATTCTTGTCTTTTCTTTGTAAGAAAGGATTATTTTTAGACTTTTAATTAAATCCTCCTCGTTTCCACCAATATCAGACCTACCAATAGATAGTCTGAAAAGTGTATCACCGGTTAGCATGAATCCATCCCCCAATATGATTGAGCTGCCTGGGGTATGCCCTGGAGTTTCCATCAGAGTGATAATATGCTCCCCGATTTTAAGTTCCTTTTTACCACTCCAATATTCAAATTTTTGAGGCATATCTAATTTTAGCCCTGGAATGAAATATTCTGGATCGTACTTTTTACTATTGATTAGCTCTTTTTCATTTTTGTTTATCAGCAGTGGTATGTCAAAGTGTTTCTGTAATTCAGAAACTGATAGTATATGGTCAAAATGCCCGTGAGTTGCTATTATTCCTCTTATCTCCAATTTTCCTTCATTAACCTCGGAAATTATCTTTTCTGGATTTCCCCCAGCATCTATTATGTAACAGTCCCTTTCACTTGAAAGGATGTAACAGTTTGTCATAAGAGGTCCGACTGTTACTTTTCTAATTTTTAACATTTTCAATGATCTGGTTATATCAAGGGGAATTTAACGATTACCACAGAAATGATATTGATAAATTTAGTCAGAGGTTCCTTGACCACTGAAATGAGATACTTATCATGTGGTGTGGAGTGAACAGCGTCTGTTGTGGAATTTACCAATTCTTGGGTAAGGTAACACTGATTCAAATGATCAAGACATTTTAATAAGAAATTAACATCATAATTTATGCCACTGATAAATGATGAATACAGGCAGAAATTAACGGAACAATTCAATAAAACATTGAAAGATGAGGTTACACTTCAACTATTCAAGGATGAGGATTCAAATTGCAGATATTGCCAGGATACAGAACAGTTGCTCAGGGAACTAAGCGAACTGAGCGATAAAATTAATGTGGAAGTGAAAACAGTAAAAGATGAACAGGCTAAGAAATATGACATTAAGAAAGGACCAGTAATAATTCCAAAATCAAAGCATTTCACCTCAGGTAACGCGAGGTATTATGGAATTCCTTCAGGGTATGAATTCAGATCTATCATCGAAGATATTGAATCATTTTCAACAGGAAACATTGAATTAAAACCATCTACTATCGAAAAGCTGAAGGAAGTTGACAAACCTGTAAATTTAAGGGTGTTTATAACGCCAACCTGTCCTTACTGTCCGTCGGCTGTGGTGATGGCCCATAAATTTGCCATGGTCAACTCAATGATTACAGGAGACATGGTTGAATCATATGAGTTTAACCAGGAGGCAGAGGAAGCCGCAGTGTCTAGCGTGCCTCATACACAGATAAGCAACGTAGATGAACCTTTAATTGGCGCTCAGTCGGAAGAAATATTTTTGGAGCAGGTGTTATTCTCCGCAAACTCAGTAAATTGAACTTTTTTATATACCAAAATAATATTAATAATACCAATAAGACTTTAATACGCGAAATCATCCAAGATTATGTCTTCTAAAGAAATTTTAGAAAAAATGATTGGTAAATATAAGGAGGATCAGGAGGTTAAAAAAGAGATTGCTGGCATGAACAAAACATTCCAGTTTTCACCGAGTGATGGTTCTCCATATTTTATATCCATTTCAAATGGGAAAATAGAGATTAAGGATGGATTAGAACCAAAACCAACAACTACAATCACTGCAAAAGAAGAAACACTTACGGATTTATTCAACGGAAAAATTGATCCTGTGATGTCATATATGACTGGAAAGCTAAAAATAAGTGGAGACTTGATGAGTGCAACCAAGATAACAGGTTTGGTTAAAAAGTTAAGAGAGTGATACCTTGCAAATAAATAGAGTGAGTGTAGTCGGCTCTGGACTAATGGGAAGCGGAATTGCACAGGTGATAGCCACCTCTGGAGTGCCAGTTAATGTTTTTGACTCGTTCCCAGAGGCTTTGCGAAAGGGAAAGCAATCAATAGAAAACAGTTTATCAAGAATGGTAAAAGCGGGAAAAATAAAGCAAGAACAGACAGAAGAAATTCTAAACAGAATCAATTTTTTGGAAGACATGAAAGTTGCCCTGAAAGATTCCGACTTAGTCATCGAGGCCGTTCCAGAAATTCCTGAGCTGAAGGAGGAAGTTTTCAAAAATATAGAGAAAAATTGCAAAGAAAGTGCCGTATTGGCAACAAATACGTCCAACATAAGAATTACTGAAATAGCAAAAGTATTGAAGAATCCAGAAAGACTTGTTGGAATGCATTTTTTTAATCCCCCCGTTATGATGAAACTTGTGGAAGTAATAATGGGCGAGAAGAGTTCCAAAGAAAACTTTGAAATTGTTTATGAATTTTCTAAGAAAATTGGCAAAGAGCCGATTAAGGTTTTCAAGGATACCGCAGGATTTGTTGTGAACAGAATCAGTGCGCCAGAGTCCCTCTATTTCATCCTGCTGCTGGAAAATAAAATCGACAGCCCCGAGGCAATAGATGCATTCGCAAAAAGCCAGGGTCTTCCAATGGGACCGTATGAGTTGATGGATTATGTGGGAATAGACACTGTCCTCCACTCTCTTGAGTATTACTCAAAAACTCTCTCATTGGACTATTCTCTGGCAAAGATACCACATAAGATGGTTCAGGAAAATAAGCTTGGAATAAAAACATCAAATGGGTTTTATAAATGGGCGAATGGAAAAGCTCAGATTCCCAGTGCAGGGCCCTCTGAAAATGTACAGTTATTAGATGTGTTTGCCCTTGAGATTAATGAGGCAATAAAGCTAATTGAAGATGGCGTTGCGGCTCCAGGGGACATAGAAAAAGGCTTTTGTCTTGGAATGAACAGACCATTCGGGCCAATCTCTGTTGCCAGAGGCCTTTCGAATAAGGAAGTGAAGGAAAAACTTGACGATTTATTTGTAAAGTATAAAGCGGAAGTGTTCAGACCTGCCAAGTCGATTCAGGAAGGGAAAATGAAGGATGCAATAGATGGAAAATTGTCTAAAAAACAGACTGAAATCAAAAAGGAACCAGTGAAAAACGGAAATTTCATAAAATTGTCCTATGAGGGGAGAGTAGCAAGAGTCGAACTGAATAATGGAAGGAACAATCTCCTAAACTCCAATCTGCTTGATGAGCTTGATCACGTAATAGATGAACTCTGGAATAACAAGGAAATATTTGTTGTGGTAATTGCAGGAAATGAGAATATTTTTTCAGCTGGAGCCGAGCTGACGCAATTTATTCCGAACTCAGTGGAATTCATGAACCATTCAAGAAAAGGTGAACGCATATTTAGAAAGCTTGGTGAACTTCCAAAAATTGTGATCGCGGAGATGAGGGGATACGCACTTGGTGGAGGATTTGAGCTCTCACTTAATTGTGACATAAGAATATCCCATAAAGAGTGCACCATAGGATTTCCAGAAACGACCCTTGGTTTGTTACCCGGATGGAGCGGAAGTCAAAAATTGGCAAAACTAATCGGTCAATCAAGGGCAGCATATCTGATACTAACGGGAGAAAAATTCAATGGGGAAAAAGCTCTGGAGCTTGGAGTGGTCGCAAGATTATATGGAAAAGATGAACTAAGAGAAAAAAGTATGGAATTTGCCTCAGAACTGAGCCAGAAGGTTGCACCCATTGCGGCAGCTTTATCAAAAACCCTCATCTACAAGGGATCGGAGATTTCGTATGACGCAGGTCTGGAGATGGAATCAATGGCAATGGGAAACATTTATAATTCCAAGGATTTCATGGAAGGCATATCTGCCTTTGTACAAAAGAGAAAACCTAATTACGAAAACCACTAATTCTATCTCCACTTTTGTTATTCAATTTTAAAATATTTTGAAGATTATTATACAAAGTTTTCCAATAAAATTCCTTTTGAAATTGTGTGATTATAGTATTAGAGTTCTCAGTCCGTAAGATTGTTTCTGCTCATGTTCTTCATGGTAAGAACCGACATGTATAGCATTGCACCTAAAATTATTCTATGGTCTGCATTATTTTCTGGAGATATATTAACCTCTGTTTTTGATTCTGTAAGACCAGAATGGTGTTTAGCACTTGCTGTCGCATTTCCATTTTGATCTGTAAAGGTGAAATTTTTTCCCAATCCGTCACTGCTTAGATGCATGGTTCCGTTACTGGGTGTCTCTAATTCCAACTTGTTCGCAAGAAAACTTGCTTTTCTCTTTATTATTGCAAGACTGCTGCCATCTGGGCCATCAATGTGCTCATACTGACATACTCTCCATCCCAAGGGATTGGAGGTTCTAAGGTCGCTGTCGTTCATAGCGTTGCCTCTTTGTGGGTATCAGTGCTCCCCTTGCATACATCCCTGTCTATATGCAATCGATCTATGCCTT
>JAJZXP010000166.1 GCA_021806345.1 Thermoplasmata archaeon
CATAGATGTCTATTCTAGATGAGCATTCGATTAATTCCTATGCTATTATAATTTCATCCATCTTGTATTTCCATCTGAAGATGACAGGAGACTTGTTTATCTCCTGAAAATATTGTTCTATTCTGCTCTTTAATTCTTCAATGGTTTTTACTCTGATCTCACGAAGCATGGTCCTCGCAAGTTTGCTGAACAGCATTTCCACAATGTTGAGCCATGATCCGTGTTTGGGCGTGAATACAAACTCAAACCTGTTTGGCACCGTAAGAAGGTATTCCCTTATTTTTTCGGATGTGTGCACTTTGAGGTTGTCCAGTATCAGTCTTATCTTTTTATCCTGAGGATATGAAGAATCCAGTTTCTTCAGGAATGATATGAAATCGTCACTGTTGTGCGTTCTGCTTACCGTTTCAGTGACAACGCCGTTGTGCAGGTCTATACCTGCAAGGAGAGATAGTGTACCCAATCTCCTGTATTCATAATCCCTTGTTGCTGATGGATGCTTTCCGGGAACAGGAGGTAACTCCTCTGAGGTTTGGGATATTGCCTGCATGCCAGGTTTCTCGTCGAATGATATGGTTATGGTATCCTTCAGTTCCGGTATTATAACGCCATTATTGCTCATGTCCGCCTCCTTGTATACGTACAGTACAACGGCCATCTTCTCCTCGAAGTCTGGATCCCTCTTCTCCACGTAGTATCTGATCTTGTGCGGTTTGATCTCTGCCTCGTTTAGGATCTCGAAGACAGTGGACCTGCTAACATTCTCAAGGGAGTGCCTGTTCTTTCTTATGTGATCTGTCATGATAGTATATGTCCACAGTTCATCCGGGTATCCATGTTCTGAAGGTTTTGTGCATGCAAGGTTCAGAACCCATGACTTATCGTCATCTGTTATAATTCTGGGTTTTCCGGACCTTGGAAGATCATTCAGTGCAGTACTAACGCCAAATTCCCTCAACTTTGAAAGACAGTTCTTGACCGTATTCTTGTTTATTCCGTTCCTTGTAGCGATTTTATCATCACTGTAATCATCAAGATAGTCAAGGATTATGGATGCCCTTGTTACCCTCCTCTTTTCCTCACTTGTTGATGCCCTGATCCTCTTGAGTTCTTTCAGATCCTCTTCTGAAATGTCCGGCTTTGGGTATTTTCTTTTGAAAACCATTTATATCGTAATGATAACCCAAATAAATATATAAAGATAGACTATGTATTAAGCGAATGATAATCTAGTTCTCGGGAACGTCTATTTCCAATATCTCTGATTTAAGTAAGTTTTTAGATTGTCTTCGTTGTTGAATCACTTGAGAAGAGTAACAGCGAGCTCATAATTCATAAAACCAGAATGTCCTATGAATTGGATGTCCCTTTTCTCTTCACTTCTAAAATTTGAAGATTAATATTCATACCAATTTATGTCGGATAAACATAATTATTTTGGCGGATTTGGCGTAAAGTAGATTTAAGCAACTTTAAATACTTCTATAATTATAATCCACTTAATGGTTTATGAGAGACCACTGATGCAGATTTTTGGTCGCGGCAACACATTAATTACAAGAATAGGCAGGTTTAGGATTTAGGAAGTTAAATGAGGCTCGTTGAATTCTCGATCCAGAATTACCGTAGATATTGCGATATCACGACTTTTAGAGTGTCTTCTCTAACTGGCGCAGTGGGCAAAAACGACGCGGGCAAGTCAACCATTCTGAAAGCCTTAAGTGTTTATTTCAATGGAAAGAAAATGTCTACTGAAGACAGGTGCGTCTTTGCTGTAAGTGATGCCCCAATAGTGCTAATTGGAAAATTTGAACCTTACGAAGGGGAGAGAAAAGCGAAGATTCCGCTAGATTCAAATAATTTGCTTGTCCTGAAGAAAACCTTTCGCGAAGTTGGTAAAGCTCCCAACATAGAGGTATGCGCATTTGATTATGTAGAAGATGAATTACAAAACTTGAGATCTAAGAAAGAAACCGATCTTAACAAAACACTCGATAGAATTGGAATCGACTACAAGAAATCTGGCAGATCGATCACCAACGAGGAGAAGATTAGCAGAATAATAGAATGGGCTGAAAAGGGATACAAAGAAAAAATCGATGTTTGGATCGAGCTTGACAAAGACTTGATGAAGGAAATAGAATTACTGCTCCCCGAATTTATAGAGTTCGAAAACGAGATGGAACTTGAAACCGATGTTAAGTCTTTCCAAAGTCCATTCTTGATCCCTATATCAGAGCAACTTAACAAACATAGTGACCTGACGAAATCCGTGGTTGATACTATTCGAGATTTGGTTAATGATATGACTCTGGGTATTCAACGGAATCTTCAAGACCTTGTGAGTTTACCTGGTAAGTTGATTCTTGAACCAGGTATTGAGTGGAAAAATGCAATGTCGATAAGAGTTTCTATCGAAGAACAGTCTGGTAAGCCAATAGGTCTTTCGAACCACGGAACAGGGCAGAAAAGACTGGTTATGGTGGCCTACCTTAAATATATGGCTGAGAAGGACCTAAAAGACAACAACGTAGGAAACGTGATTTATGCGATAGAAGAACCAGAAAACTCCCTTCACCCGGGAGCTCAAAGGATCCTTTCAAACTCACTCTCGCAGTTAGCAGATAAAGGAAATCAAGTTATTTTCTCAACCCATTCCCCCGTTTTCGTCGCTGGTCTTGAGCAAGAACAGATTATACTAGTGACTAGCGAAGAAGGTAGATCGAAGGTTTCGTTTGGTGATACCTTATCGCAGGCAGATATAGCCGCTGAATTGGGTGTGTTAGCTCAGGACAATCTCCTCTCTTATGCTGGGGTCTTGTTTGTAGAAGGTCCTACCGACGTCGCATATTTCTTGGCCGCTTCCGAAGCTCTGGCCAAGGACGGAAAACTTAAGGGTTCACTTGATGAAATTGGTATAGGGGTTATTCCCTGCGGAGGTCAAACAATACAATTCTTTGTTGACACTAAGCTACTCCAGAAGATTAGCAGAAGATTTATGGTTATTATCGACAGCGATGTTAAACAGAAGGGTCAGACACCTGCTCAAAAGAAATTGAATCTCGTTGAGAAAGTTAGAGAGCTTGGAGGAAAAGGTATCATCCTCAGAAAGAGGGCGATTGAGAATTATCTGCACCCTTCTGCGTGCCAGAGGATATTGAAGAAGACGGTAGTAATTGACGAATATAATGAAGTAAAGGATGAGATCGGTAAGAATGGGAACCAGTCTTCTCATTTTAACAAAATTGTCCGTGATATGTCGCCCGCAGAATTTCTCGATAGATGCGAATATACAAATGATAATGGAGAAACTGCATATGAAATTCTGGAGATACTTCAGGAAGCCATTAGTTTGGCAATAGGGGAGTAGATTGATCAGTATGATTCTCTTCAACAGTGTGATTGTGTAATAGACTCACATATTCGTAGTTGAGCTTCATGCCGTATATTCCATAGTGTATCACCTCTCCAAAGCATCGCCAAAGAGACCTAAACGATTTAATGCACCATCAATATTGCAAAAAACTTTAGGGCTTGCGTAATAATAACATATTCAAGTCAGGCCCTCGGAATGTTACCATCAGGCAGTATCTCATAGTTCCATTTCGGGTGCAGTGAATCTGGTTTCAGATGTATCTTTGCCAGATCCTCGTCTGAGAATTTTACTCCAGTTGGATATTTGTTTTTATCCTCACGTACAGACACCTTAAGACCGTTTCTTGTTTCGGTTGAACCTATGAGTTTTACCACAGTCTCATGATTCACAAGCGGTTTCCCCTTCCAGTTCATGCTGATGAATGAAAACATGCGATGTTCAATCCGGTTCCATTTGCTTGTTCCCGGAGGATAGTGGCATACAGTTATGGGTATTCCGATCTTGTTCACGAGTTCCTGCAGATGAATCTTCCATCCTCGGTTACGTGAACCATTGGAACCACCTCCATCTGCACATATCAGTAACTTCTTCGCATAAGGATAACGGTGCCTTCCGATCAATGACCACCACTGCCTAACGCTTTCCACAGCGAATTCAGATGTATCATGACTCTTTCCCACGTTAAACATGCCCTCATTCTTTCCTGTACCATATATGCCATAAGGTTTAGCTTTGCCCATAACAAAATTGGGGAAATCGTACACGTTAACTTCCTTTGCTTCCCCTGCCCTGTTCCACGTTCTTCCCGGATTCTTGAATTCCCCTATGTGTTCCTTTTTCTTTGCATCAACAGATATCACATGGGTTCCCTCCTCCACGGATTCCTTCCCTTTTTCGTTTATGTACCAGAACTGTGCATCCCTGTCCTCTGATGAAGCACCCTCTATGTTCTTTAAGTTCGCTTGCAGTGAGTGATCGTTTTCCTTCAGTATCCTTCCCACAGTATCCGGATCGATCTTGTGGTCAGTCAATTTCAATTCACCCGCAATCTTATAAGTGGATTTATTGCTCCATCTCAGGAGACTCATGTCTTTGCCAAGTTTCTTGACAATCTTTCAAGACACCTAAATGATCTTGTTATCACAAAGCTCCTTTGAATTTTCGATAATGGAAATTTGCGAGGTTCACAATTTAGTTGAGGTTTATATACCGGCAGTGTGTTAAGTTTATTGTGGAATTTGATAAGGATAAAACAGTATCAATCATTTTTGACACGGAATGGTATGTCCCACCTGAGGACAGAGTCGCCTCTGTTGCCAGTCTCAAAGTGAATCCCGCTAAGCACAATCACACTTTCTTGGGTGGAATATTCCTACGATTCTTTCCATTAAACGATAACAACAAGCCCGAAAAATATGAGTTTTTTGTCAACGGTATGACAGCTAATGAGGAGAAAGGTGTACTGCATGAGGTATATTCTTTCTTCCTGGACACCTGGAAACTAATCGCTGACAAGAAACCATCCGACCCCGATCTAATAACGATTGGGACTGGTATCTCGAGACTTGACATTCCGGGGCTCTACGCGAGGAGCGTTGTTGTGGGTTTAGACCAACCTAACAGATTGTACGAAACATTCCTGAAAACGAAGATCGTTGACCTATCGGAAGCATCTATACCGTATTTTGACAAAAATAGACCGAGATTATTGTATCCAGTAGCTACGAATAGCATCGCTAAAAGATTTGGACTTGGGTCGGAAAGAAAGGAGACCGGTAAAAGTGTCTGGGATATGGCTGATGCGGAGGATTTCGATGGCATTAGAAACAGAGTTTCAGCAGAAGTTGAGGTCCTCTGGAAGATCTACGGTGCGATGGTAAAAAAAATATTCAAGAGCTGACGGTTATGAATCTAAGTATTTGTATATACAAAGATGTTACTGTTGTTCAGTTGGACGTACAGATGTGATTGAGTTGAATGATGAGATTCTTAAAGCCAAAAGCCATATTGCCACTATATACGAAAGGTATCAAAAAACGGATAGAATAATTTTAAAGGGATTTGCCAACACGATCAGACTAAATTTACAGAACTTCCCCTCAACTGGTCACTTTATTCTTGAATTTATCCAAAACGCCGACGACGCCAGTAGTACAAAGTTTAAATTGACCGCTACAGATGATTTGGTAGAGATCGAGAACGATGGTAGCTCCTTTTCAAAAGAGAACGTTGAGAGTGTTTGCAATTCTGCTATGTCAAGCAAGAACCCTGAGTTCAATCTTGGCTATTTAGGCGTCGGCTTTAAGTCATGTTTTAAAATCTCGAACTGCCCTGAGATACGGTCTGGATATTACTCATTTAAATTTGATAAAGAGTCGGTCAACAGCGCTGATCTACCTTATGAACTAATGCCAATCTGGAAAGATGGAACAACAATGAAGAATGGGGCATATTTCAGATTGCCTTTAATATCTGATGAAAGAATTAAGAACTTAATTGGAGAACAACTGGAATCGAATTCTATTTCTGGAAAATTGTTGCTATTCCTGCGCAATCTGAGTGAAATAGAAATAAACACTAATATTAACGATAAATCCATTCACAGAAAGATCACGAAAAAGGATTCACCAATTAAGAGCGACAGCTTCTCAGTTTATGAAGTTAGCGAAGAAGAAGAGAGAGGTTCAACCATTAATAAATGGATAGTTTTTCAGAATGCGTATGAAGTCCCGATCAACGTGAGAAACGATGAGTTAACTAGACAGTTTCGAAGGGAAAACATAAAGAAAAGGGATGTTTTTGCCGCGTTTGAACTAGGTGAGAATGATGAGATAAAATCGGAACATGGTACAATTCATTTTGGAGTTTACAGTTTTTTGCCACTTAAGGACATAAGTAGTACATTCAAATTTATAATTCAAGGAGATTTTTTAACGAATCCAGGCAGAAGCGATATTCTTAGAGAAGCGCCTTGGAATGCTTGGGTGGCGGATTGTATTTATGACCTCTTAGTTAACCATTGTATACCTGCTTTCTTGAATAAACCCGAGTGGAGATACAAAGTGTGTGACATTTTCTATGCGGAAAATTTAGGAAATGAAGTTGTAAATCAGAGGATTATTCAACCAACGCACACATTTCTGGCCAACAACCCAGTAGTGTTTGACTTTCTTGACAACCCAATATTGCCCAGGGAAGCCATTTCCTTGCCCAACGAACTGGTCGAATTTCTTGGTTCAGGTAACATAAAAAGCATATTTGGGAAAGTGCCCCTAAGTCCTCTTGTTGAATATGCAAGACCGCTTGGAAGTATTGTAATAGGTCCTGACTCAATCCCCGAATTCCTAAGCGGAAGAGAAGCCAAGGCTTTATTGCTCGATAAGGCTTTGATAAGAGATTTGGAATGGTTCAAATCATTTTACTCAAAATTGGCCAGCTCTATAACAGAGCAAGAAGATTTGCTTAGATTACAAGGAATAAGATGGCTTCTAAGCAAAGATTATGAATTACTTTCTCCCCACGAAGTTCAACTCGTTACTGATCAAACTATCCCAGAAAGTAAATTATCGGAGTTTAAGACAGTCCACAGAGAAATCTATGCCGACCCGAGAATTCTCACCTTTCTTCAGGAAAAAGTGGGAATCCAATTGTTAACTATGGATGACATAAGGGATCTTGATCAGTACACTCCTGAACAGTGGGCCAAGCAGAGCATTGACGAAAAGATTCGATTTATTAGATATCTTAAGAAGCATCCCGACAAGATAACAGGAAAACTGTCGTATTTGACTTTACCCGCAAAAGATGGGGGATGGGAAGTTCCTGAGAAGCTAGTTTTTCCCGCAGAATTTGACCCGCCGTACAAGATAGAAATGCTGACTAATAAGGGCCTATTGCACAGGAGGGTGCCCAAATTCGTGAGTCCTATGTTGTTGGAAACTTGGAATGATAACGTGATTGAATGGCGCAATTTCCTAAAAGAGAAGTTGGGTTGCGAGGATGAAGAGCTTCTAAAGGACATAAAGGAAGAGATTGGGGTTCTGTCTGTAAGCTTTTATGAAAAAGAACATGAACAAAGAAAAGTGGAGGATCCAAAAGAGATGGGTTTAAACGAATCACCAGGGTATGATTTAAAATCTACCAGTGGAGAATGGGATGTTAGACTCATTGAAGTCAAGTCAAGCGACAAGACATACGGGTTTGACTTTACAATGACACCAAACGAACATAAAGCTTTGTATGCTGACAGGCCTTCGAATGAAAAGAATTATGTTTACGCAGTTAAGAACGTGTTAAATTCCCCAGAGATAAATATTTTGGAAGGTGATGATATCAAGAACTTATTCACTAGGATACTTGTAAACGAGAGTGGAAAAGAAGGTTGGTCCAAGATATGCAAGAAAAAAGTGAGTGTCATCACTCTGATCCCCGAAAAGCCAAGAAAATAGAAATCGGAATAAAACAGATCTATCCTTCTTAACATCGGAAAAAGAAATTTTCATCTCCGTCCTGTGTGGTTTGAGAAGCGGAAGAGAGAAATAATCGTCAATTGATAAACCTGAATTCGTGAATTTTTAAATAGTTCATTCTCCTATTCGTCAGGAAGTTCAAATGTCAGGAATAGT
>JAJZXP010000386.1 GCA_021806345.1 Thermoplasmata archaeon
TGTATGGTTTCTCTTGTTCCGTTAGCTTATCACGGTATTTAAAATTTTATTGACTCCGCTGCACAAATTGAAACTGGAATTATGTGCCTGTGGTAGTATCCGTTTATCAGAACAAAGAATGCCATCTCAGCAAGACTCGCAATTGAATCATGGGGTAAGTAACGTGCCTTCCACTCTATTGGGAAGGTTCGCCTGACTACCTTTTTCGTGAGTGGAATGGTCCCATGAAAAGTGCCCTTGAGTGTCCCTTCGAAAGCGTAACTTGGGAAAAGACTGTTTTTGATTCCGCCATTTTGCGATAAGAAAATATAAATTATACGGGAATATTTCCATTAACTGGGTCCGTAGCTTAGCTAGGTAGAGCGATGGACTCTTAATCCATAGGTCGGGGGTCCAAACCCCCCCGGACCCGCTTAACCCCTGTTTATTTCTGCAAGTATTTTCTATTGCTGATTTTTGTAGAATGTGTGAAAATAGTCCATCTCTTAGTTTTGAATGTGGGAGAACTGAAGATTAGGCTATCTTGAAAGAAATTCTTGTATTACAGGTAATACGGGTAATTCATTTTGAGAAGTATTTTTTATGGAGATATCTCAATAATTTGTTCAGGCCCATTAAATGACGGTTAATATAACACTTATGAACATTATCACATGGTTAAAGAAAAGCCTCAAATCGAAGAAAGTGAAAAAGAGATAGCCATGAGGAAAGAGTTTAGGAAAGAATGGAGCGAAATAGAGCCTAAACTGGTTGAGATGGCCCATAAGTTGGAAGACAATGGACTGATTGAGAACAAAGACTATATTTGGCTCAAGAGTAGAATCTCTAATTTGAGCAAGGGAGAGGCATATGAAAAATGGAAAAAACGTAATAAAGGGATCAGCGTGAGTCATAAGCCAATCCTGAATCGAAAAACTCCCATAAGCCAAATGGACTTTT
Source organism: Thermoplasmata archaeon (assembly GCA_021806345.1). The sequence goes on from JAJZXP010000386.1 coordinate 940, forward strand.
CTTCGACCTATATTTGTTCCATCTCTTAGCCCCCCGAGGAGATTTCATCCCAAGCTACTCAATCCACAATTAACACGAAATACTATTTACCTTGTTCCTTCAGGCGGTTTATTTTCATCAATAGCAACTCACGCATTTCTTCTGCTAACCTTAAAATAACAACAGCAGCGTCAACATCAACTGCTCCGGAATGAGCAGCCTTGTTGCAAGCCCTAATGATGTTTTCAATTGCTTCATATTCAAATTGAGTTACAACGTTATTTTCAAGAAGTTTTCGTAATACTTGCGATGGGCTTTCCCACTCCTTTGATATCTCCACCCCAGAATGTCTCTGTAATCTATGAAGTTGAATGTCAATCTCACGTCTAACTTCAGTCAAAGCGGCGTTAGGGTGCTCTGGAATGAGCGTTCTCCAAGGGTACCCACGATTCAAGTTATCTGCTGGTACATTTGATACATTTTCCTTGGCAATTTTTACTCTTTGGGGCTGAGATAAGAGTTTTTCCACACTTTTATTCGCATTCGTTATTGCAGGGTCGTCCATTCTTAACAAATTAACACCTGCACCACCTGGAAGCAAGATCGATTTTGCAAATGGGATTAGCGAGCTTACTACAAGAAGGGTAAGCAGACCAAGCGTTATGTAATCAACAGGGTCTTTGGAAGAACCAAATGTGTGAAGGAACAGGAAAAATAGAACCAAACCTGAAAGGACTACAGCTATTATTATCATGAATGGGCTGACTGAGTTGCTATTTTTACTATCTTTGTTTCGTTTTGTCTCTATCTGCGTCCGATTCTTACTTGGCTTTTCTTCAGATTCAACCATTTTAATCTCCCATAAATGAACACTCTAGACCCTATTTGCCAGTAATACGGCCAAGTCTAGCGGGTTTCTTCGACATGTTTGATGCAGTACTATTGTATCTAAACTTATGATCTTTGAACCACTCAATGGTTTCCTTCAGGGAATTCTCAAGAGAATAGTTTGGTTTCCAGTTCAAAAATTCTCTTGTCTCTACTGCGTTTTGCACAAAGGTTACCGGCTTCCCATTCACCACTTCTCCAGCTTCATATTCATCCTCAATGATTTCAGTATCAGAATCAGCAATATATGAAATCAAGTTGGCTAGTTCTATATTAGTTGTTATTCTATCGTCTTTGTTACCTCCTAGATGGAGAATTTTACCGGGAAAAATATGAGCCTCTTCCTCAAACTTCGCTATAAATGCCTCATAGAATGAAGATACATCCTTTGAAAATGTCCAGAGTCGTTTGGCTTGAGGAGAACGCAATGGGAACGACCTTTGATGATCCAATATAGAAAGTATCAGTTTGTGAGGTAGTTCATCGCTCCGTCCACCTGGACCAAATGTGGACGAGGTTCTAGTTATGACAACAGGAATACCATATGCATAGTAGTAGGTGCGATACAAGAGCTCTACGGCTGCCTTTGTCCAGCCGTAAATAGAGGTGGGTGAAGGTAATGCCTCTTCAGTTATGGTGACATTGTCACCTAATCCATACAAAGCATTGAATGATGATGGATAAACAACTAATGGCCTTCTTTCAAGCCTTCTGACCTTTTCAAGCAGCGAAAGGGATGGGAAAATGTTTGATGAAGTAGTATTTTGTGGACTTTCAGAGCCAAAAGGGCGATCTGCAAACCCAATTGCACAATCAAAAATTATGTCATAATTATATAGGTCAGTCACAGTAATATCTTGTTCTGATTTCCATATATAATTAATCGAGCCCACATCTTCAAATAACCTCCAAGCCTCCTCTTTCCTGCATGAATCCAAGACAGTAACTTGGTGCCCCATCCTCAGGAGAAGCTTGGTAAGGGTGCTACCAAGAACCCCTGCACCACCGGTTATCAATGCCTTCATTCTAGGCACCTCGCGAATATGTTTGAAAGAATCTTTATTGGTGTAGGAAATATCGTTGCTTTCTTCTGTCTGTTTTGTGTAGGACGTCGAATGGAATAAGTTAAAGTGTCGAAGTATTGCGGTTGCCTAGTTTTTATAAGTCTATTTCCCTCACCGTACCTGACAAATCTTGAAACGAATTTCTTGAGTGAGTCTTTGGTTTCATCATATCCATAATTGTGTTTGACAACAAGGTCGTCAGCAGGAACGATCATATGACCTTTCGCCCTAGCCCTAATGCAAAAATCGATGTCTTCTCCTGCGGCTAAAGGGAAGTTTTCATCAAATCTCAGCCCATCGCCGAAGATAAAAACCGGTGCGATCATTACACACGTAGTTCCATAAACAAGGCTTTTATATTCTGTATCAGGCTCATAAACTCCATTCAAAGTACCGTCAAGGTCATGGAACAAATCATAGCAGGTGCTCAAATAACTTTCAATCTTTGGGGAATAAATATCCCTGCCTTTTACAGCATTGTTGCAAACTAACTTAAAAGTCTCATTGACCGGGCTCACGACATCATCATCCATGAAAACCAACAAATCCATATCTGCGGCCAATGCCTTTTCAATTCCAATATTCCTAGCTTTAGCTGGACCATTGTCTTCATTTACATTTATGACTTTAACGTTATCTAATTCACTTAGAATTTTCGAAGCTTGGTCTTGAATTCCACCTATGATCCACAATCCTGAAAGATTGCCCCATGAATTTAGAGACATCACTAGATTCTTTAATTGAATCAGTTTTTTGTCATCTAGGTTAGTAAGATTTGTTGGTATAATGACGCCGGATTTGTAATTACTCCTGATTTCACTTATTGATATTTTTGAGGAGACGCGTTCTTTCAATCTATTTTCTAAGTCTTCCTTTGCTGATTTTAGATATTCTTGTCCCCTATTGAACCCGAGCCATAGTGAAAAAGACGATATCATGTTGAGTGTTAGGAATATTGAAACATCATCCTTTGAAAGACCTATGGCTTCCAATTCACTTCGACGCACCCTCAAATAGCTCAATAATCCTTTCAACTCGTCATTAAAATTATCAACAATTTTCATAAAATCTAATCCAGTGAATTCTGACAGTCTTTTAGAAAAAATATCAATACCCTTCCTTTTAAATCTTAATTCAACTGTATCAACAGTTTCCTTTTGGTATGATAAAACAGCACCAGTCATCTTTATTAATGACTATCACTCAAAGAAGCACTTAAATCTTTTTCATATAAGAGTTTCACCGAGAATACAGTTTCGGGAAGGCGCTCTATTCCAGAATGTGACAGGAAAGTTCGACATGATAACATTCGATCCTCTCGTCAGATGGTTTGCTGCTAGAGACTTGAGAGAACTGGCTGTGGCGGATGAAAATTTCAGATCCATGACATTATTTTTCGATTAGCTAAGGAATCATCTTTAAGCCGACAGAAGAATGCTCAAAGAATATAGAGATTCCGGAGACCTGAATTATTTCCTGAGCTTGATAGAAAGAGCGAAATTCAGGAAAAACTCGTGAAAGAAAGATATATTATTCGTATCGGCAGAAAATGAGGATATTACGTTTGGAAACTGACCAATTAACAGACGTCTATGTGTGTAAGTGAAATACGTTACATGAAAATTAAGGTCAACTGATGCACAAATTAATATGACCTTTCTGGTAGGCAATAGCTTCAGAATTTATGTCTGGTGATTTTTTCTGGCTGGTATTAAAATTAAAACATGAAATGATGGGCACCTGAACTCAGGAGTTTTTAAGGCACTTCAACCCTATTTATCTTTTTGCGAACGAAAAAGCACCATTGGCTAAGAAGAGGCATCGTGAAGGGATAAGGCAGAAAGGAAGAATAAGAATATATAGCATGTGAACATGTGAAAACATATGGTTACAAATGTTATCGCGATAAGGGTAGATGATAACACACTCAATTTGATTGAAAAGATGATAAAATATAAGCTTGTTGGTAACAAAGCGGATGCCTTGAGGTGGATTATGCAGAATGGGATTAAAAATGCAAAAAAGGCTATAGAAGCAAAAGAGAAAAATCAAGCCATTATCAATGAATGGAAAAAGAGAGGATCTCCTGACCTACCTCAGGATCTATCAGAAATTTCAATAAAGGATAGGGACTAAAGTGAATTATATTGATACAAATGTCATAATTTCATTTATTAGCAAGAGGGATGTTAATCATTCAAGGGCATCAAGAATCCTAGATAATAGTGAGGGGATGGTAACTTCTCCAGTCGCAATTTTAGAGCTGAAATCTGTCCTTTCCAGAACAACGGATCTGGGGGTTGACGAAATAGAAGCTTTTGCTGATTATTTAGCTGAAATTAAAATTGAAGTACCGGAAGTGGATATGAACAAAGTCCTCAACAACGCCAGTGATATCGCCCTTAGAATAAGAATGAAGACTTTGGATATATTACATCTTTCCGCCAGCATGATACTTGACGCGAATGACTTTGTGACTTTTGATCGCGAATTCATAGAAAAGGAAAAAGAAATAGCAGGAATTGGATTAAAAATCATTCATTAGGGTAAAGATTTACAAAGAAAAACAACTGTCAGGAAAATCAGCACTATTACAGTCATTCTTTCGTCAGAAAGAAATGGAACCTTTAGCGATTACTTTTCTTCAATGACGCAGATAGATCGGCCATGTATTCCACGGCTTCAGTCGAATTTTCTATTTTTGTCTGCCCACTTCCTTGTAATGAAGCGTTAAGATTTCTTAACTGATTAATCAAGTAACCATATAGAGCTATGTTTACTATTCCGAGGTGCAGTAGCCCAGAAACTTTCTTGAAGATATATTCGTTATGCAATCCTGCCCCGAGAACATATGGTATTTCAGTTTATCACCAAGAACAAATGATAAATCGGCTTTCAAAATTAAAATGCAATGGATGGAGCGCTGTTGAGTTCAGACAGAGAAATTGGAGAGAGGGGGGTCCCTCTCACCCGGGTTCATCTGACATATTCAACATAATGAACTGTTGAAGAGCTAATACATATTGCTGGTGTTGAATTTGTCCCAAAGTATGAATTTACCAGCTGCTTCGCCATCCAAGGTTCTTTTTTTAAAACTTGTCCCCAAATTATTCTTTAGGTTTCCATTTATTGCTTGTCGCGTTAGACTTGCTACCTATCGAACCCAAAGAAACGCTATGATCAGCAAAAGAAAGATGGGGGGACAAGCCTACGATTCTCTCTACATCCACAAGTGGATAAATTTAAATTCTCGTATTAGGTGATATCTTAATGACCGATCCTCTAGAGAAAATCCAGGATGAGGGGTTACGCCATTCTCTGCGGATGATCAGAGAACTAATGGGATCAATGGAAAGAAGCAGGGATCTGCAAGATAGAATTCCTGGCTTTAAGACGCAAAAAGGGATATATAAACCGCAAAATTCGAACTATGCGCTCTGGGTTAGGCAGACTAGCCGGGGCATCTACCCAGATCAGGATGTTACAAATCTGCCCGATGGTTCCTGGCTTTATAGGTATACCCCCGAAGCTAAAAATGGCAAAACAGATATGTCGCTCAGTACAAACAATGCGTTGCTTAACTCAATGGATGACAGAGTGCCGGTTGGGGTATTCATACAGAAGAAGCTACCAGGCTCGGACAGGACGTATGAAGTAATGGGATTAGCGTACGTGGAGGAATACGATGGAAAACACTTTGTAATGCATGGAGAACCAATAGAAATAGAGAACCGGCCTATGGCAAAAAGCTCAATAACGCCATTCCAGCCCTTCGAGACATATCGGGAAAAAATCTCAGAATCCACGACCTCAATAAGGCAAAGAGCATTCCAGACAGCTGTCAGGAGAGTATATCGTGAAAAATGCAGCTTATGCGAAATAGGATTCAAGTTTCACGGAGAGCCCATAGGCCTTGAAGCAGCACATATAATCCCAGTTTCTGATCGAGGAACATCCATAGATATTAGAAATGGAATATTGCTCTGCAGAAATCACCACATCTTGTTTGACAGCTACCTCTGGACCTTCGATGAGGATTTCAGGGTTAGAGTATCGTCCGATAGAGTATTCAGGGAATCAGCTGCCAATAATCATGTCCTGAAGGCAGAAGGGCATAAACTTGTCAATCTGCCCGCAGAGGATTATGATCTCCCTGCTGTGAAGGCCATAGATTACCGCCTCGGCCTATTTGAAAAGAACAATCCTTGAAACCTTAACCACGTACCCTTAGGCTAATTTAACCTCAATGTCCCGTGTTCCCTTTGTGGTGAGTTCAGAGAATTTATGGAAAGATTGTCTTTTACTCTAACAGATGATTTATTCCGGCTCCCTGCAGCGCGATCCGCGATAATTAGTTTTATCCAGATTTGAAAAAGAACAGTTATCTATTTCTTTTGCCTCCTTTCTAGATATTCTATGACATCATTAACACTCTGAAATCAACTTTATCAAGAAAAGAGATATGAAATTGTTAGTCTGATTGGCTTTTGCAAAATCCGCTTCAGAAAGGTACCTTACCCAGGAGTTCTTGTTTCCTTTCCCCCTGTACCTAAATATAAGATGAGGTCTTAACCGCCAAGAAGGCACACTAAATTGCAATGATGATGTGCAAAATAATGTACCTATCAATATCGGAGATAAGTTATTTCGTCTCTTGTTATGGGCGAAATTTTTATTCTATTTACAAAAACCGCTTTTTTCCTCTATGAGCAGTTAATTCGTGAACAAAAATCCTCATGCAAAAGGCAAAAAGATTTATATTTATGTAGCTAATAGATGAGGTATGTGCGACTGGCATCGGATCACTAGATTATCTAATGATGCGATATTGAACATTGATAGCCATGGAATGCAGTGAGGGAGATAGCCACGACCGATTCTTTGTACAGAAAAATTTGCACACTCGCTCAACGGAAACCAGAGTACAGTGAGATAATGAATGATGAACCAGGGTCGCACGTAAGAGGAAGAAACGTATGGTCTCAGTAGGTATAGATTTGGGTTATGGAGATACGAAAGTAATCGGTGTAGACGGACGCAGGGAGAAGTTCCCATCCAGGTGGG
>JAJZXP010000100.1 GCA_021806345.1 Thermoplasmata archaeon
GCTTGTTCTGCTTTCCAAATTCTGCAAGTGAGAATGGCTGGTCAACGCTTATTCCTACTACTTTTGCATCAAGGTTATTGAATGCGGCCATTGAATCCCTGAAGGTGCACATTTCCTTTGTGCAAACTGATGTGAAAGCTCCTGGGAAGAATGCCAGGACAGTCTTATGGCCCTGATAATCTGAAAGTTTCTTTTCCTTGAGTGCTGAATCTAATGCCTTGAATTCTGGTGCTTTTTCTCCTACTTTTACTGACATTTTTTCACCTGCCTGGCTATTGCTTGAACGTATAAAACTATAATGACTATAATTTAGCACACAATTTCCTCAATGGTTGGGCATCCATGAAATAAGTGTTGCTACTCTCTGATGTAACTCTTCAGCGGAGTTGACTTCCTTTTATCCAATGGCAAATGAAAGTAGTTGTGAATTTTGCCTAAATACAGATTTAATTGCACTTGGTATTTCCATGTGATAGTTATCCTTGTTTTGCAGTTTAACAGATTATACAGGTTTGACAGATTAAATATTAAACAAAGCCATTATAGCTTACTGATCATGAAAACACTGGCACTCTTATCAGGAGGCAAAGATTCCTTCCTTTCCGCACAGATAGCAATGGAACAGGGTTATGATGTTGCAGCTGCTTTGACAGTAATACCGGAGGAATTTTCACTGATGTTTCACTATCCCAATGCAGCTAAAGCAGAAATGGTTGCTTCCCTTCTTGGAGTACCATGGTTCACTACATCTGAAGATAAATTTGCTGAAACTTTAGAGGATTATGTTAAACAGGGGTTTAAGGCAATAACTGTTGGTGCTATTGCATCAGAGTACCAGAAAACAAGAGTCGAAAAATTGTGCACAAGATTGGGAATCATGTCGTGTATACCCCTCTGGAGAAAGGACCAGAAATTCATTCTGAAAGAATTACAGCTAAGGGGAATCGAGGCCATGATTGTGTCTGTGTCAGCAGAGGGTTTCACTGAAAATGACCTTGGCCGCATAATTGATGAGGAATACATCGAAGAACTTGAAAAGAAGAACAGCAAGTACGGAATCAATATTTCAGGAGAAGGTGGAGAATACGAGACTTTTGTTGTCTCTGCAAGAGGTATGGGTGAGCTCGAAATACGTGATTCAAGAAAAATATGGGAAGGTTCTCATGGATATCTGCTTCTTGAAGATGTAGTGAAGAAATGATATCGATCTTTCCAATAATTTAAAACCCATAAAATGGATGAAAATCAAACAATTTTCCAGATCAGAGGATAATGATTTAATTACCATCCATATAATGTTTTACACCACTAAAGAATAATCTAACTAATAGGAACCAAGGAACAGTTATCCTCCCTTTTAAAGGAACTCGTGAAACAGTGAAGTTTGAGTAACCGAAAAAATTATTTATATACAATATAAAAAGAAAGGGATTTGGATAATTGATTAAGAAGGATATGCTTGACTTTAGTAAAGGATAATCATGTATATGAGGGTAGCAATTTGTAGTACCTTATAATTGATATGAAAATTTATTGATCTCGTCCATTCTTAAAAGTAAGTACCAATCAATTATATTTTCCCAAAAAAGAAAAATTTATATTTTGTAATTAGTAAAACAATTACAAAAAATTAATGTTTGGAGGTAATTAAATTGATTAAGAAATTGATAATAGTTGGATTTATATTAGCTATGGCAGGTGTTGTGACTACCATAATTGGGTTGCAGCAAGTATCATACTATACCGGTATTGGGGCATTGTCAGCATTTACTAGTGAGACACAATTCACATTCAATTATGCGGTGGCAATACTGTTGGAATATTGGGGGATAGCATTGCTTATAACCAGTGCCATCTTATTATTCGTTGCGGTTTTCCCATTTGATAATAAATTAACTTGGAACCGCAGTACAAAGGCAGGTTTGACAGTCCTGGTAATAGTATTCCTGGTTGGATTATCATTTACAGGGGTGGCACTATACTCGGTCTCACCTATATCGCACTCACCGCTAAAAGTTAAAGTAACCGATTCAGGCAGCTCATTTAAATCGACTACGTCTGTGACTGTGAATTATAATGCATCGGCAACAGGTGGTTGGGGTGGGAACTCTTACTCTTGGAACATACAAGGAACTTCATTCAACGATGTTAGTTTCAATGAGAAAGGTTCAAGCTCAAAGACACTCACTGTAACTTACGACACCTCTCAGATGAATCCATCTAATTTTTTCCCAGCGGACTCAAAGGAGACGTTTATAGTAACAGTTCAAGTAACTGACCAAGAAGGAAACACTGCTTCATATAACGTAACCACCCAATTGAGCTATTGAAAATATTTAGTTAATAGCATATCATCTACCTTTCTTTCTTTTTAAAGAAACTCGTATAAGACATAATTTAAGTAGAAACACTTATTGGCATCCCACAAAATCTAATTATTTTATGACTCTTTATTCTTATAAGATTCACATACAACAAATGTTGGAAAAATATGCAAAAGTGGTTATAGAAGAATATGGGACTCTAATCCAGGGTTGTCTGCGTACCTTCCTGGTCCGGCATAATATATCTCTTAACATCCAGGCTGATTGAAACGAGGTCTTTTAGCATCATCAGGAGCTTATGGTTGTCCCGACCTTCAGGTTCCATCATAATATTGTTCTGGGGAATTTTTATCCCCTGTTCATTCAGTTTTGCGATGTATTCAAGCCTTCTTTGAGGAACTACTGTCTTGTATTTTCTTGGTAGATCTACATTGCACCGCTCTATCTCCCTCACAAATATTGGCCTGTTGAAGATAAAGTACAGTAATTCCAGAGCATGATCGCCCGTTGATTCTGGATATAGCTTTCTTGATGCTATACCTGCCAGTTCATAGATATCCTTTCCGGGAATGCTCTGAATTGAATAAATCAGGGAAGGTTTGATCTCCTTTTCCCTGAGGATTCCCATGTCTACCATGGCCCGCAGATATCCAGTGAGGACGAGCCTGTGTGTATTAACACCCTTAGATTCAAGTGATTTTTGCAGGCCGGATATGGATTTTTCTTCTTCCACAAGTTCTGAAATTATATCCTCTTTGAGTGTTTTCTGCGTATTGAGATTATTCATTTCATGCTGCTCCCAGGGCACTCCTTCTGATCCTCTCAGACTGTTCCAGAACCACAGTGCATATTTTGTCGGAACGGCCAACAAAACTGATTGGATCTTTTATTGCATCAACTTTCTCCTTAGAAAGCTTTGCCAATATTCCCATGTCATCAAGGCTCTTAAGAAGAGAGGTATGATTTTTGTATGCCCTCATGGAGGCTTCGCGGATCATTTCATGTGCCTCTTGCCTTGGTATGCCGTTAAGTGTGAGTTCCGAAACAAATCTTTCCGATAGAACAAAATCGTCGGATGTGAGGTTTCTTAGCATGTTTTCCTTCTTTACGACCAGACCAGAGAATACTTTTGTCATTTTCACCAGCACATGATCAGTAAGAATGCAACTGTAAGGGATTGAAAACCTTTCTGAAGCACTATTTGTTAAATCCCTTTCATGCCAGGTAACAGCTGCTTCATATTCAGGTAGTATGAGACTCCGGACAAGTCTTGACAGACTCACAATGTTTTCAGAATTGATTGGGTTGACTTTGCTTGGCATAGAACTTGATCCAACCTGCTTGGAAGCGTCAAAGTACTCAGATACCTCGTCTATTTCAGGTCTCTGAAGATTCCTTATTTCCGTTGCAAATTTTTCCAGAGATGTTACAACACCACTGAAAATCTGAAGGAGTTCCACATACCGGTCCCGGTTAACAATCTGTGATGAGGCAACTTCGGCACTTATGCCGAGGATTTCCATCACTCTGTCCTGGAGTTCCAGTGCCCCCTCACCAAGTGAAGCACCAGTCCCAACAGGGCCCATTATTTTACCGGCGATAACACGTGATTTTGCCTGTACAGCCCTTTCAATGTGTCTGTTCAACTCTGCAAGATATACTGCCATTTTCAAACCGAATGTTACAGGACTGGCATGCTGGCCATGGGTTCTGCCAAGCATTACACTTAGTCTATGCTCATCAACTAGTTTCATCATTGATTTCTGAAGATCGATCAGGTCCTCAATGAAATATGAATAGAAGTCCCTAATCTGAACAGCTGTTGCAGTATCTATAATGTCATTGGAGGTAACCCCGAAGTGAACATATTTCTGGCCAGCTGTGCATTGCTCAGAAAGTGCTCTGACAATGGCCATTACATCGTGTTTGATCTCGTTCTCAATTTCCTTGACCCTTTCAACCTTCACCAGATTTGAGTCTACTACACTCTGGATGTCAAGAAAAGCTTCCTTTGGGATAATGTTGAATTCGGCCTGGGCTTGTGCAAGAGTTTCCTCCACCTTGAGCATGTACCTTAACTTTGCTTCCTCTGTGAAAATAGCCTTTACTTCATCCCTTCCGTACCGATATTCAATTGGAGAAACTGACACAAAGCCATATTGGATCGCTTCACTAAAAGTTTTTGAACAATGGTTATTCCATAAGGTTCGGGAGAGCGTAATTCAACTGTGTTTTGTCTGACGCATGCAATATATGTACGGATGTAATTTTCACTCAGATGGATATAACTAGATAATGAGTGTCATCCAACAGGCATATTCATTATTTGTTAACAGGACAGTAAAGGGAATATATATGATTTATCAATAATGCATAATACAATACAAATTCATTTTTGTCTCCAAAGTTAAAACAAAAGCTTATTTATCAATTTCTGATTATATTTAACTATGCTTGAGTCTTCCAGAGCCTACCTTTTAAAATTTGACCGTGCAATTGTGCCGATGGCGAAAGGAGACCGTTCAAGAGTGGTTCTGGACCTGGCATTTTCACTCTCGGATGTATATAATACCGAAATAACAGCTCTAACTGTAAAGGAAGAGTTGAAAGAGGTCACCTGGAGCGATAAGGTAAATGTCATCATAAATGCATATAGGGATGGAAAAGACAGAAATATCAAGGTAATTCCCAAAGTAAAGACTTCCAGGAGCGTCCGGCAAGGCATTGTGGATGAGACAAGCAATAAAAACTACGATCTAATTCTTCTGGGCACATTCAAGCGATCTCTTCTTTCAGGATCGCTGTTTGGAGGAATCGGTGACTATGTCATCAAGAATTCAACAATTCCTACAGCAGTTTTCAGCATAAAAGGGAGTCACTACCCATATAGGAAAATACTAGTTCCAATAAGTGAAACTCTTAACACAAGGGCATCTGTTTCTCTGGCCATTCACATAAAGAAGGCCCTTGGTGCGGATCTTGTCCTTGCAGACCTGAGGAAATATGACAAAAAACGAACACATGGTTTCTCCACACTTTTCGACAGGATGGGCGAATTGATCTCAATTTATGGGGAAAACATAACAGTTGTGAGACCAAGCTTCTCCACCAACCTGGTTGATGAAATGAATGTAATTTTGAGGGACCAGAAACCGGATCTTCTCGTGTTCGGCGTATCTGAATCAAAAAATGGTAAAGTGAGATTCAATACTCAGATGAAGACTCTTGTAAAATCCACCAACCAGGACATTGTAGTACTTAAAAAATAATTTCAGGAAAGAAGTCCTGATGGAAGGATTCCTTCATTCTGCATGAAATTTATTATATATACATTCAGGGCAACCGTATTCACATAATAGGAACCAAACACGGGGAAATTTCTCTGTTCCAGCTGTGAAATCTTGCTGTTCAGCATTGATTCCAGGGAACTTACTGAAAGTGATATATTTCTAGCTGCTGATACATTCTGGACCGAATTTGCAATTCTGGCCACCTGATCATATGCACCAAGAATGGGTATGTTTGGATCAACTCCGGAAGCGGAGTATGCAACCATTGCATATGGTACCTGAGAAAGATTTATGCCGGGGTTTTCAGACCTGAACTGATTGATGTATGTCAATGTCTGGTTCAGCGTAGCGTTGGTGTCAATTGCATAGGTATTGTTAGCCGATGGTCTTGGATGGAAGAAATATGATGCATTGAAGGCATCGGCTATGAGATATGAACCGTATACAGTACCGTTTATCTTTACGGGCGAGCCCTGAGACTGAAAAGGAATCGCATGCTCAGTTATTTCTGACATAACTGTTGGATATACAAAACCAAGGACGAAAAGAAACACGAATGCGAACGCAACTGCCTTTATTGCTCTCTTAGAATTCACCAAACCGCCCCCGAAGCGATCATTATGCTGTATATGACCTTGATGAGGATAAATGGCAGAATAATACCGCCAATTCCATAAATAGAGATATTCCTCCTTAACAAATCCCCTATTGACGATGGCTTGTATCTGACTCCTCTCAGGGCCATTGGCACAAGCATGAGAATAATAAGTGTGTTGAAAATGAGGGCAGCAGTTATTGCAACTATTGAATTCTGGAGATCAAGAATGTTCAGGAATCCAAGCTGAGGGAGCATTGTGAACATGGCAGGAACAATAACAAAGTATTTTGACAGATCATTGGCAATACTGAATGCTGTCAGGGAACCTCTTGTAATGAGAACCTGCTTTCCAAGGAATATAACATCGATCAGTTTGGTTGGATCGTTGTCCAAATCAACCATGTTTGCAGCATCCTTTGCCGCCTGTGTTCCGTTATTCATTGCAAGTCCAACATCTGCCCTGGAAAGTGCAGGAGCATCGTTTGTGCCATCTCCAACCATGGCAACCATCCTCTGCTGCTCCTTCTCTCTCACAACAACATTGTACTTATCCATGGGTGTGCTATTTGCGACGAATTCATCTATTCCGCTTTCCTGAGCAATAAATGCTGCAGTTGTCTCGTCATCACCGGTGCACATAATTGTCTTGATATTCATCTTCTTGAGTCTCTCAAGCCGCTGCCGCATTCCTGGCTTCAGCATGTCATTTAATTCAATGACACCTGTAAACTCGTTGTTTCTAACAACAACAAGTGCAGTACCTCCTCTTAGAGATATCTCCTTGCAAAGTCCTTCAATATAGATATCTGAAAGATCGAATCTCTTTTCCATTGCACGCAGGGCACCCTTGAATATTTCGTCAGATGAAGATTTGATACCACTTGATTTTGTTTCAGCAGAGAAGGGAACAAACTCGTAATTCTTCATTTCTTCCCTGCTGACTTCTACTCCTTCCTTCTTTCCAAGCTTGACAACGGACATACCTTCCTTTGTGAGATCATCCATGGAACTCATTACACACTGCTTCACGAATTCGATGTAATCCACGCCTTTGTTGGGATAGAACTTTGCAGCTTCCCGTTCACCCATTGTTACAGTTCCGGTTTTATCCAGAATTATTGTATCTATGTCTCCTGCATTCTCAATGGCTTTTCCGCTCTTTGCAATTACATTATACTGAGATATTTTATTTATAGAAGCAACACCAATTGCAGGAAGAAGGCCGCCAATGGTTGTAGGTATTAAGGCAATGAGCAGAACTATGAGTATCATAAGATTGGGAGAAATCCCGGAATAATATGTGGCTCCAAACAATGCTGAAACCACAATAAGGAAAATTAAAGTGATTCCGGACAGGAACACAGTCAATGCAATTTCATTTGGGGTTCTTGACCTCTTTGAGCTTTCGACAATTGCGATCATCTTATCGAGGAATGATTCCCCGGGATCGCTTGTAACCTGAACTTTAAGTGAATCAGTTACAAGAACTGTTGAGCCTGTAACACTGTCACCAAATATTTTCCTTGAAGGCCGGGACTCTCCGGTCACGTTAGATTCATTGACATAGCCTGTCCCTTCAACAATTTCACCATCAGTGGGTATCACATCCCCCTGTTCTATGAGTATGAGGT
>JAJZXP010000320.1 GCA_021806345.1 Thermoplasmata archaeon
TCTTCACCTTTGTCTTACTATAAACTTTAACCCATTTCCATTCTTTAATCTTTTTCTGCTGATATCACAATATAGACTTGTTTATTTTCAAGCTTTTACTTTTCTTAGGATCGATTAACATTGATCTGCTCCAGCAGAATTTGGAACACTTTTCATTAATTCTCATCTGGTTTCGCCTCAATTTCATTTTTCTCGAATCTTTCCCTGAATGCGTGATCATCCAGGAACCTCCTCCTGAATTCCTTTGGAGGAAGATAATCTATGGATGAATGCCTTTCCTATCTCTAAAGAGGCATAATGGAAATCCTAGAACTCGTTTGGTCAGATATAGTCTGTCTTGATCGAGTTATGGAATGATTCAATGTCCTCCATTGTCCTCCGGAGTGTGCTTCTGTATGTATTCAAGCTTGATCTCCAGTAATTTCATGGCATCATTTGCCATACATGACCTGGAATAATGATATCCCTGCCATTCTTTTGTGAAACAGTCCTTGATGCACATGAGATTGGTCATTCCTGACTCGGTTGGAATGTAAGTGATATCAGTTTCCCAGAGCTGATCAGGTCCAGTTGGTTTGAAGAGATTCCTTTTCTTTGTTCGCCCTCTGTGTTTCGATGCAGGAAGGTTCATGTTGCTATCCTTAAGAACATCTCATGTTTCAGATCTTCAAGAATCATCATCTTGACCTCCCTTGAAGCCTTTTTTAAAAGCGTCTATGACCAGGCTCTGATCTCCGATGATCTTCTTCAGATCCTCGATCTCCTCGTCTCTCGAATCTGAATTCCCTCTCTGAGCCAGTGCCGATTTTTCTCCCTGGATGAACTGTTCCAACACTTGCTCAGCTGTACGGGATATATGCCGTGCCTCCGGCATATTTCAGCCTGTGTCAAGTTCTCGGAGAAGGATTCCATGACTATCTGGAACTTCTCGTCAGCCAAATATTTGGACTTCATGAAGATGCCTCCATGATCAAGAAAACTACTTTTCGCATACCCTTCATGTATCTGTTTTTCTCTATAGATGTCAATGAAAAAAGTTCTTAGGAAAACGCTGCATGACGATGTAGCGTGAGAGTCGGAAGGCAGCAGAAATTTCACTTGGCCCATGAGGCCGCTCTTTAGATTCGCTGCCCTTCGTCTCGACATACTACCCTGAAACAAGGGTGAATAGAAGACTGTCGAGCATACTCCGACTCGAACTCTCACAAACCACTAGGAGGTGGTCAATATCTATATTGGTTTGGATGTACATAAACGTACCGTATATGTTACGGAAATGGAAGAGAATAAGATGTAAAGGAACAGTATGAGATAGCCAACAGTGAGGAATCATGGGAATCCTTCAGATCGAGGTATCCCGTATATGGAAACGAGATAGCCTTGGAAGTATCCACAACGGGTAAGTATGTTGCCAGGAAGCTTCGTGATCTCGGTTTCTCTGTACACCTGGCGGATCCTTCAAAACTATCTCTGATATTCAATACAGTAAAGAAAAACGATAAGGAAGATTCATACAAGCTTGCAAAGCTTCTGAGGCTCGGTGAACTCCCTGAGGTACATCTACCCTCGAGAGAATCAGAGGATCTCCGATCCATAACGAGGTACAGAAAGTCGATAGGGGAGGAGATAACGATGCTGAAGAATCGTATACACGCTTTACTCTCCTCCTATGGAATAGCAATAGAGGCAACAGACATCTTCGGAAAGAAGGGTATTGCGGAGATCGAAAAGGCCTCCTCTCTCCTTTCCGAATCCGACAGATTCATCCTTTCCTCAACTCTGGAAAGGATATCGAATCTCTCCGATCAGGCGAGGGGTGTTGAGGATCAGATATCGAGGATGGTCCTCGGAAACAAGGATGTTGAGAGGATCATGACAATTCCGGGAATAAATGTATACTCCGCTGCCGTCGTAATCTCGGAAATAGATGATGTATCGAGATTCGCGACAAAGGAGAAACTCTCAGCTTATTCCGGCCTTGTACCGAGACAGGATCAATCCGGTAATCGGGACATAAGAGGGCATATAACAAAACACGGACCGTCAATGCTGAGATTCATACTCGTCAATGCAGCACACATCGTAATCAAGCACTCAAAAAGGTTGAAATCGAAATACCTCAGCATTGTACGCAGGATCGGAAAGAATCGGGCGATAGTTGCAATAGCAAGAATACTTATCGAGATGATATACACAATGCTGAAGAAAGGAGAGGATTTCGTTGACGAGATCGATGCCTTGACAGAGAGGAAGATGAATTCCATGCGTGTAAGGGCACAGAATCCTTCTCTGATAAAGAAACTCGATGAGGTGATGAACTTTATAAAGAAGAAAAGGATAAGAGGTTCGCCTAACGAACTTTTTTCATAGAAGTATTATTATCATGGTGTTCCAGTTCTATAATGGTGCAGGGCACGTTTTTCGTACATAATAAGACTGTTTATATTGTTGTAATCCGCTCTTTTGAATTTCTTTTTAATTGTTTCAAAATCTATGTCATAATGCTTGTTGTCTTCTTCACTATTGCACATCGCCCTCGTTATCAAAATGACTCGAAATAGTCTTTGTCTATCTCCTTCAAATTATAATTTGTCACAACTCGGACTCCAACATTATTCTGTGTCATGAGGTTTGCTAGCTTCAGACCGTCTATCAAGGTAATTTTATGGTCAGAATCCTTTTCAGAAAATTCTAAAGCTTCTTTAGGAAATTTAGCGTTGTTATGAATATGTCTTTTTCGGCCAGGTTACCAGACAATGCTCCGCTAAAATCTCTCCCTTCCTTTGCACTAACTGTCTGATATTTGTCCCATCCTTTAGCTTGAAGATATATCTTGTCAAATCCTAATTTATCTTGCGATGCCTCACTATCTAGTCTTTCATCGCCAGGTAGACAAATTGCCTTAGTAATTTCCTCAAAATCCTTACAGTATCCCATCCGTATAACCACGTCTGTTATGATTCTTTCAAAGCCAGAAGATTTTGTGTTATGCAAAACCTCCCATAACTCTTCAGTAGGAACTCCCTCTCTCTTTTTAAAAATAGATTCAATCTCTTCATTTGAGATAAGAGCTGCAGATGATGAAATATTCCTACGAGTAATGCCGATTAACTTTTTTTAGTATGTTTTAGTCATTTAAGGTGAACAAAGGATGGAACTCTATTAAGATCCTTGTAACTTATACTTTGTGGGAGAATGGGGTTGAAATGGGATTTAGTATCACGATTTAGCATGAATTATTACAGCGTAAGAGCCCTTAGCTATTAATTCCTGGCGTTTGCTTTCAATGTCGGAGGCTCTCATTTTTCCAGAATCCCATATAATAGCCCCTACAGCCCCCTTATTCTCAAAGTGTTTTTGATAATCCTCTACTTGATTAACTAAACCTCTTAGTCTTTCTATGCTTGTAGCTTTCTTTAATTCAATTGCGTATTTCCCATCTACTAAAATATCTATTCTATCACTTCCTATGGGGTACTGTCTTTGTGTAAACTTGTACCTCGTTTTTAGATAAATTTCTATCATTGATTCTAGCTCTCTTTCATCTCTAATCTTATATCGATAATTATCAAATTCATTTTTGATGTAATCTAATATTTCTTTCAACCTAGTATAATTTTCCTCCAATTTAGGCAAATAATCATTTGCTTGTACAGGTTTTGACTGTTTAGTAATATACTTCAGGGGACCACTAGTTGACGATTGGTTGAAACCGTTCTTACTGTTAGGCGAGTGATTTTCTACTTCTTTGTATATGGTAATTCTAAATTTTTCAGCATAATTTTTCAAAACATCCAAAGAAACCCTAGATTCAATAAAATTAACATACACTCTTCTTGTTAAATCACGTCTTCGCTTTTCCCCTGTTATAGGGCTTATTTCGTAAGGTTCTGGCTCTTTACCAATATATTCCTTGCAAATTTGTTTCATCTGGGATATTTCAAATTTTTCCAAAATTTCTTCCTTAGACTGTTTTAATTTTCGCTTCTCTTTTATTGAATCTTGAATATTCTTAGTTGTTCCTTTTATAGACCCCTTAATCGTGTCCCATAGAGGCATAAAAGTGTACTTCTTAGTAAGTAATAATCCTTATGTTATTCGGACATTGTCAATTCCCTGTTGATAAGTACCAATGATACCAGTAGGATGTCCTTAGAAGACCATCCTTTGTCTTGAACCTATGCTTGAACAGCCATGACTGTACCGAGAAGTGCTGTTCTGCCTTGTCTGAGGTCTTCTCTACTTCAGGATTGTCCAGGTATAGGAAGACCTCTTTTCTGTTCTTCTTTACAAAGTTGAGAGGTAAGAATTTCATTGAAGATGCTCCATCAATTATCAAAAGAAGTGCCAAACCGGGATGAAATTGTCAGGCACAACAGACTGACCAGTTACTATTCTTTTTCTCATGTAATACCCTGAGATCCACATATTTCCTTTATTAAGTCGCTCTTTCATGCTAAATTTTTCCTTTGTAGGCATAGAACATAGAAAGGCTCAAAAAACGATCCAAGTATCACATTGTTGACACTATTGCTTTAATAGACTTCTGGAGCCATTGCCGGCACCATGTTCTTTGTCTTCGGCTTTAGTGGCCTCAACTCCATCGCCTCCTCAAAGTTCATTGCGGATGCGATCTTATCCACGAAACCCCTGTACGATACAAATGTACCTGCATAGCCAAGCACCCTTCTGGCATCCGCGACCATCTCAAGCTGATCTTTAGTCCACAGCGGCGAAACATATGAGTTTCTTTCCAGGGCATCTAGTGGTATGAAACGCATCGGATATGCAGATACACCCCATCCCATCAGGTCCTGCAGCCTGTTCAAGAAATCTATTGGCGTGTCCCCCTTCCTGTGCTTGTCGTCCCAGAAGTTGTATAGCATGTAGAATATCAGGTTCTTCCTTCTGTACCCTGCCCCGCTTAACAGATCGATCGCTCTCTTCACGAATGGCCCCTCCCACGGCCAGTCATAGGCCATGTGTATGCTCTTCGATCTGACATCGGCTAGCAGCCCAGCGGTCTCTGCGTCTATGAGCCTGGCGTCGAGACCCTGGTTGAAGTCCGCTTCGATGCCATTGTCTATGAGTTCCCTTAGCATGGACTTCGCGTAAGGCGATGCTAGGAAGTTGTTGTCCCATATAGTCACCTTCTTGTGAGATGGATGCATGAGATCGATTATGGATGTTTTTTCATCCCTCATGCCGCCCTCTATCTTTGGAACGACACAAAAAGGACATTTTCTTACACATCCCCTTGATGTGAAGACTATGGAACTGTCCCATTCTTTCCACTTATCAATAGTCTTTAAAATATCGTATGCCGGCATCCTGCTTTCCGCCTTTGGATGCAAACCCATGTGAACGTTCACAAACGGATAGCGCTTTTTGATGTGTTCTGGCATAAGAGTTGCATATATTCCTCCAACATTGATTCTAGCTTCTGGAAATAAGGCATGGTAATATCCTATAGCTTGGTGCACTGGCTTCCAAGCGTAGGTAAAGAGTGAAGTAATATCAATTTGCCTTATTTTTTCTATTTTATCTGTACTTCCGTCCGCTCCGACCACATAGTAAACTTTGTTCCCGTATGCCCTATAATAAGAAGCAAGCTTTAATAAACCAAGGGGGGGGTACCGGGAATAGTAATTAGGTTCAACCAGTAGGATTTTCATCTTAATATAAGCTAGGAGTTATTGATTAATAAGGATTTCTCAAAAAAAGCAATTTTGGATCCAATATTGTATCAAGGTAGGGGTCCAAAGCTGTCTCTCGGCTTACTGCGTTCAATTATTCTTGAAAATAGGTCTATAGTGCAACCTAGCTCAATGAAAAATAGATCCCTATCTTCTTTGCTCATCTTGTCATACCATTCTTTTTTAAATGTATCTGAATGATGCTTTTCACCGTTAACGAAGATCTGGTATAAAGCCAAAATCGCCTGCCCAAAGTTCGCGTTGATCAGATAGGTATATTTCTGGTTGTTTGTATCATTTGGGCTGTCATTGTAAATTTTAAGTGGATCTATTATGAAAACCTTCGCTTTTTGTTTGATCGATTTTAGATCGCCAGGGGGCTGTATTGCAAAAACTTCGCTCACTAATTTATTGAATTCCTCTTTTTTTATTCCAGCAAGAGATGAGAGCTTCTCCTCTAACTGGGAAAACAAATTGCGTTCCAACCTCTTTTCAGGATTCTTGATTTTTTGAGAAATCGGATTTAGGATTTCTTTAGGTAGTATCTTTTGAAGTATATCGGCAGGTGAGGATTCTTCAACATCCGCCTGAACTTCAACTTCTTTGAGTAATCCTTCTATCTTTTTCAGTTCATCTTCTTTCCTTTTTCTCAGTACTTCGCTGTAAGACCTCAGGGTTTCTTCTTCGCTTCCTGTTTGGCTTCCCTCAATGGCCTTTTTGATCCTTTTAAGCTCCTTTTTGGCCTCCTGCTTTGATATAGTCTTATTTTTTATTTTATCTTCTATGTCTGCAAGTTTCTTCCGTTTATCAGTGCTTGATTTCTGCCTGTTATTCTTTTGAAGCTCTTCTATAAGCTTCGCTACCTTTCCGAATAGTTCACCTGCATGACCTGTCAAGGTCTCAAAATTGTTTCTTCCGGCATTTTCCCTTATATTACTGTCCAGTACGTGTATTTCACCGTAATTCCAGAAGTTGTACTTTCCTGAATAGAGCCGCGAGACTGTTATTTCTGGTGATCGCTCGTCTCCTATGGTCATTCCTTTAAGTTTAAAAATGAGGCCACGATTCAAACGATCGTATTCGTTCTTTTTACGGTTTTCGATTTCTGCATTTTCCTGAGACGTTATAGCCCAGAAGACAAATAAAGCCGTTTCGTCATCAGCCTTATACAAACCTGAGACGAAGGAATCTGGATCGAATATACTTTCATCAGTGGGCGGTCTATATAATTTTTTACCGTTGAAAAATATCTCAAAATCAGGTTCCTCTATGCCATTTTTCTTTAGTACTTGTATAATTTTTTCCTTAAATATTGAATCTTCCCTTAACGGCAACGGTAAAACTCTAATCAATTTATTCTTCAGTCGGTCAGGGGTAAAAAAGGTTTTTTGATTTTGTTCAGTACCTAAGAGCGTTATCTGTGTTCCTGGTTCGAAGTCAGGGTCATCTATCTCGGTGATTTCCGTAGTTCCGGATTCGAGAATTTCTCTTGCAGAAGGCCTTGGCACACTCAAATATCTGCTCCTTATCTCTTCGGATAATATCTCAACGGTAAGCTTCTTTTCTTCAGACTTCTTGGTGGTGATTATTATCCTTTTAAAATTTGGAATGCCACTGTAAATGCCTATACCTCTCCATCCTATTTCTGAGGGGGGTTTCTTCGAAGCTCCTAAAGAAAGAGCATTTGTCAATTCGTTTTTATCCATACCCATCCCGTAATCTCTGATGACGATTTCAGCATCATTGTTCTGGTAGCTAATTTCGATTTTTTTTGAGCCAGAATCTATAGCGTTTTGGATATACTCTCTCATAGAATTAGAATTACCGTCATATATACCACTGGTCAGTGTTTCAATAATACTCCCAAAAGTCACTTCACCCGGAAATTTCATTATCAATCATCTTATAAATTTTAAACTGCCTCGAGTAAGGCATGGCGACGATAGTCTTGCATGATACAGATATCATATCTTATTGATATAATGCCATATCTATATTTACATTTTTGTCTTTGAAGACATTGCCAATTTTTAGTTGAGGGAATCTGTAGAGATTAATTAACTTAGGAAATGAGTGTATTATTAGAGAAGTAAGTGAAACGGTTTTTAACTATTTGAATGATTGAACCAATGTATCATAGACT
>JAJZXP010000035.1 GCA_021806345.1 Thermoplasmata archaeon
TGTCGCTTCCAGAATAAGCTGGAATCGTGGCAGAAAGCTTGATTCCATGAACGAAATGGAAAAGAATTTCGCTTTTGGAGAAGCCCTGGCACACATGATACACCTTTACAGAGAGAATAAGATTGAGAGAAGGGAGAAAAACGGTAGAATTTTTTTCAAAGCCCTGTTATAATGAAGACTTTTCTTTCAAATATTGATCTTACATAAACTCTTCATAATTTTATGCACATTTCTAAAATCTGGGGTTTATTCTATCTCCCTTAACTATTACATTACAATTTGTGCTAGCAAAAGTTTATTTTATTTAATCGCATTGAATTAATGTCTCATTAAATGGACACCTCTAATAACAGAAAGTATATAGGCAATTGTAAGAGAGATCATCTTTTTATAAGCTACGCTGTTGAAGATAGGGCGATTGCAGACTGGATAGCTATGCGTCTAATTGCTGCAGGATACAAAGTTTGGTATGATCGCTTTAAAATGCTCGGGGGGGAATCCTACCCAAGAGATATTTCTCAAGCAATACAAAAGCGTTGTTTTCGTTTAATAGCTTTGTTGTCGCGCAATTCTATACGCAAAGAAAACCCATTAAAAGAGAGGACGTTAGCGATAAACGTGGGGAAAAATCTTGGAATAGACTTTTTAATACCACTGAAAATAGACGATATTCAACCTTCGGAATTTGATTTTCTCGTTTCTGATATCGTATTCATCCAATTTAACAAAAGTTGGTATGAGGGATTTCTGGCTCTAATGAAGAAGCTTCAGCAATTAAAGACCCCAAAAAATCAAGTGGAAAATTACTCAACAATATCCACGTGGATGAACACCATGACAGAGCCATTGATTAAAGAGGAGAGGATTTGGTCGAATCTCTTCCCCGTTACAGAATACCCACTGATAATTGAAAAACGCAAAGTTCCTTTTGGCGCCAAAATTAGTCATTTAATTAAAGATTGGCCACATTTTTACTTAAATGATGATCTTTGGAGTTTTAGCGTACCAGAAGAACACATAACAGATCCATCGGTTAAACCTATTGAATTTGAATATTCTTTAGATAATAAATGGTGGACGGGGGTACCTCGTAATGTCGTTTCAGCTCTTATAAATCAATCATTGAAATATTACTCTCTAAAGAGAGGATTGATTGAGGATCCACTTTCTGGAAGGATTTATTTTCCAGATAAACTTCTAAAAGGAAATAAACTGCAATTTAGACGGTATGATGGTACAATAACTTATGTAAATGCATGTGGTTTAAGAAATTTCAAAAGTCGTAAGGATGGGAAATATATTTCCGAGCCCGCTATGTATCATCTTTCACCTGGATTTAAATTCTTGCCAGATGAAGTCGGGGTACCAGTAATAAGAGTAATTGTAGGTATTTTCTTTAATGATCCGCTGAATGGCCCATTTTCAGTACGTGCTTCAAATAGACGCCGAAAAGCCTTAGCCAAAGGCTGGTGGAATTATGAATGGTATGCCAGAGTCTTGGCTATTGCTAACTGGCTTACTAATTCAAAAAGTCATGAAGTAATACTATACACAAAACATGGAAATTTGACGGTAGAAGGGACTTCTCTCTATTACACAATTGACTTTGGTATACAAGAAAACGAATTTCTAGGTGCTTCTAGCATGGACTTCAACGAAGTAGAGGCAGAATTGGAGGAAGATGATGGACCATCAGATGAAAGTTACGACTAAGCTTATAAAGTTGAAAGAACCAGATCTTGTGTTCTCCCAAGGTCAACGGTTATCAGACCCAAAAATAGGGCTATCTGTATTTGGACCTGTGGATAAAGAAAGTCCACCACACCCGCGTAATGTTTCCTATGGAGTAATAGGAACGCCTAAAGGAATTGACTTAGTTATAAACTTTATCAAATTACTTAACGGACCCATAGTCTCTCAATATTATTATCCAAATGGGGAGAAACTTTGGCCACCTTTTCCTGGGTTTACAGTTGCATTTGATTCAACATTGCCGTACAATCCAACAAAGATTTTTGTAATTGATGAAGGTAAATTAAACAAAGCTGCTATGGAATTAGACCCAAATAAGAGGGCATTCAATGTTGTTAATTTATTTCTTGAAGGAGTAATTCACTTGCAAGGACTTGACGAGAAATATGATGTAATATTATGTATAGTTCCAGAAACCGTTTATTTGAATTGCCGGCCGAATAGTAACCTTAATTCTGGAATCGGGGAAAAAGTTACTTTTAATGTCAGAAAAGCAAGAGCCAGAACAATAGTAGATGTCTTTGGTGAAAGTAATCTAATGTACCGCTACTCTGTGGATTTCAGAAGACAAATCAAAGCCAGGTCCATGGAGTTAAGGAATCCTGTCCCACTCCAGATTCTTCGTGAATCCACTCTCGAGACGCAGGAAGAGCCTGATGCCAAATTTGGACCTTCTAAATCACCACTTTCTGACAGGGCATGGAACATAAGCACGACTCTTTACTTTAAGTCAGGTGGTAAACCATGGAAACTTGACACAGCACGTGAAGGGGTCTGTTATTTAGGTATTGTCTTTCGAAGATTGGATCCTACAATTGGAGACCAAACGGCTTGTTCAGCTGCATTAATGTTTCTTGATTCCGGGGATGGCAATGTTGTTAGAGGAGATTTCGGGCCTTGGTATTCGCCTAAAAATGAACAGTTTCACTTAAGCAAAGATGCAGCAAAGAATTTGCTTGAAAAAGTACTGTCAACCTATCAAAAATTAGAGGGAAAACCACTGAATGAGGTTTTTCTTCACTATAGGGCATGGATCAACAAAGATGAGTATGAAGGATTCCAACTTGCATGTCCTACTGGGGTTAAGTTGGTGTGTGTTAGGGTGAATCAAGAAAAGAAAGAAGTAAGATTGTATAGAGAGGGGACAAAACCGGTCATAAGGGGAACGCTCCTTAGAGTTAACGGTAAGAGATGCTATTTATTTAGCACTGGATATAAACCATATCTTGGCACTTATGATGGATGGGAAACTCCTGCACCTTTGAGAATAGATATTCAGTATGGAGAGGCCGATATAGTTCAGGTAGCAAAGGACATTCTAGGTTTAACTAAACTTAATTTCAACGAATGCAAATTTGGAGATGCCATGCCAGTAACGATTGGTTTTTCGGACGCTGTTGGTGAGATATTAGTTTCCAATCCTGACATAAGAGAACCAGATCCGAGGTTCAAATTCTATATATAAATTAGAACTTACCTCAAAAATTTTTAAAAAATTCGAAAATTATAGTGCTTTGCACATTTCAACGTACTAACGTCGTTTCTCTCAGAATGTTGTAATATTGCACCTTCAAATTAATCTCCTGGCTAATCTAATCCAGTCTGTTTGCTTCTATCCCCTCCCGAAGGTTCTCTTGAGATCATAATCCCTCTTCAGTATCCGTAGAAGCTTGTTTATCCACAATCGTATCCTGACACCTGAAAGATTGTTTCCTTCTATGAGCGCGCGCGTCTTTTCTTTATATGGAACCATCTTTGATCCTCTATTCCTTATCTCCTTTCCATTCGGTTCTGATTTTAGATATTTTCGCACGTTGTTCCTTGATGTGTTGATCTCCCTTGCGATGAACTTTATGCTTATTCCATTGTCCTTAACATTACATATATTCTCCATACCTCCCGACCATACAACTAAGACCACTTTCGGGGCATGGACAGAGGGCAAAATTAAATCGGCGATATATGTCAATTTTCTTCCAGCGAAAATGTACAAAAATTAAACGGCGTTTAAAGGAATCTACAGCACATTCAACAGGTCTTCCAGTAGAGTTATGAATCGTTGGTACAATCTTTCTTATCCCTCGGAAGATGCTTGTATAGCAGACATTTGTAATGCCAGTTATCCATACAAATATTCTGGAAATTCCTGCCAGTGATTTAAAAGGTCCACTTTACATTACCTTAGCTTTGCAAGGAATGTTATGAATGCATTTGATAAGGATAACTTCTCTTACCATTATTGTTCTTTTTAAACAGATTTTTCAAGTAGATGAGAAATGGTGGATCCATAATATCCTCTATCCGGTTTACAACTGGTGTGTTATACCTATTAAACCTTATGCTTGATTCAATTTGATACCTTCTTGTGATTCGACTACTTATAGCAGTGATTTGTTGTAGTGTCAAAACAACAAATTGTCCCCGCTGTATCTAATAATACAGTGGAATTAAGCATCACACAATCTCATAAATAACATATAAACTATCTTGAAAACAGAATTCGACTAATTTTTAAGGTAAAAAATTTTCAGCATTTGATACAGACAGCAACGTATGGGGAGAGTGCGATTATAGCAGCAAATGACATTCCTGGAAGATACCGATGTTGTGGTATATTATACCTTAGATAATCCTTTAGGTCATGATACTGACATTAAGCACTTCGAAAGATTGAAGGGCCAAACAATAAATTTACAGTCTCTTGTTCAGCTTGGTTTTTTACTCTCGGGAGATGGAACAATATCGAAAACAATCAATTTAAAATAAAAGAACTATTAAGTAGTGATTACTTCAAAGTCACCTTGAATGCATGAAGTACAATGGATAGTGTAAAGGCATTCTTGGTTGAAAAAAAGCTAGGTTTTAGAGATTACAATGGTTGAATAATAAAACAAAAAGCATATTCGAGAAGCGTATACGACTCGCTTTTTGATATGAGATAACATAATAAATGCAGGAATCTTAGGATAAAAATTATTCATGTAAAGTTGGATTTATAGCCAAGTTTACATTGTGTAAGCCTCGGGAGAATGAGAGTACAATTTTAGCTGCTAAATAGCGTCGCTTCAAATCTGCTTTTTAAGGAAAAATTTTGGTATATCATTCCTAGACAAAGTATAAATTTATTCTCGGGAAAAGAGTGGGAATCGGAATAATTAAAATTTCCTCGCACTATAATTAAGAAATAATTGTCGCACTGGTACAAACTAAAGAGACTGTCTGCTCTCCTGAGTGAGTGTAAATTAACTTTAGTTCTATAAATATATGATTTCTAGCTGGCCTCTGTCTATAGTGGCCTGAGGTGTGTTCATACGTTTTCTAATTATTGATAAATACCTTGGGTTCTTTTCTATTCCTATTGAATTCCTGCCGTAGTATTCTGCTACAACAGATGTTGTGCCAGAGCCCAGAAACGGGTCCAAAACACAATCTCCCTCGTTTGTGCATGCAAGGATAATGCGCTTAAGCAATTCAAATGGCTTCTGCGTGGGGTGGTCACCAGCCCATTTTTCGCTCTTTGGAGTTAGAGGAATTTCCCACATGTTCCTCATTTGCTTTCCATAGTTTATGGCACGCATAACGTCGTAGTTGAAGACCCATTTCGTCTTTGAGTGATTTTTCACTGCCCATATCAAATGCTCCGTGCTTTCTGTAAACATCCTACGAGTTATGTTAGGTTGTGCATTTGGTTTAAACCATACTATGCTGTTGTTTATCTTTGCATCAAGATGTTGAAGAATGAAACCAATCTGGTACATATTATGGAACGACCCGCATACCCATATGCTTCCTCCTTGCTTCAGAACCCTCATACATTCTGTTATCCAGTTGAGATTAAATTCAAAAAGTTCATCCTTTGTGAAAATATCCCATGCCTCCTGTAATGTGATGTGTTTGCTGTATTTCCAACCTAAACCTTTTTTCTTAGACAATCCGTACGGAGGGTCGGCGAAAACCAAGTCTATTGAGTTTTTTGGGATAGTCTTTAGAATCTCCAGACTATCGCCCGTATAGATTACATGTTTCATTTATTATTCTCCGTGTTTCTTCTGATCCATTCCTTCATCAGCGAGTTAACTTTGGTAGATACCTTAATGTCCATGTTTTCACAGAGTTCCTTGAACCTGAATAGAACATCTTCATCTACCGTTATATTAAGTGATACCTTTGTCATATCATCATCTCCCAAGATTAATGTTGATTTATGATGATTTATGCGTATCAAATAGTTTATTTAAACCTTCGTTACACTTTGATGAAAATTTCAAAAAGAGATGGAAGCGGTCAACATATAAACTCATTCAAAGAGTTCATCCTGAAGAATAGAACAGTAATTGGTGTATTTCAGGGCTCCAGAGGCAAGAATCCTAGTCTTGATATAATTGTGAGATACAAGGAACCTGGTAAACAAATCAGGACACCAAAACACCTCCACTGGGCGATTGATCTCCTCATAAAGAAGGAACATGAACCGAGGTTGACTAAGATGTTCGTTTGTTACCTTCTTTCTATGTGGGACAAGATAGCTCCGTTTCGGAGCAAAGCAGAACAGCAGAAATGCCAATTGAAATACAGTGGAGATGAATATTTATCCATGTTCTATGAACTGAATAAATACGGTGAATATTCCGTGGAGTTCATAGCAAAAGTCATGGAGCTGATTATGATTCAAGAAAAAACAGGTCTTGCTACGGCATTTATGTTCAAAGGCGTTCTAGAGAGTATTTATAAAGACAAAGATATATTTTCCATCGTTGCATCAGCTGGGTTCAATGGCAGATAAAGTGGATATGTGCATATCGAAGATAAAGAAATCTGTTTCTTTTTGTTCTTGGTGTTATGCCGATTTATCGAATCTCATAATAAGATAATAGTGAAATGAAATCATAAAGTACTGATTTTATGGAACAGAATCTCATAGACTAAATTTGCATTTCTTCTTAGATGCTAAGGTACTTATGAAATCCAAGTGAGTCTCCAGTTCCTAATTTTATATAGAAGATCTGCATATTTTGGTTCGCGAAACTAAATTAGTATCTCTGTTTGTATTAAGCTCTTCTAGTAGTAGGTATGCAGAATAGATGACATTGCAGAAAGGCAACTCATAATTGTTTCTTTTGACTGGTAAAGTGTAAAGGGCACAAATATGTTAGATAAACTAATTATCAACAATATTGATGAGAAGACAACAATTAGGTATCATATATAACCAATGCATATTTAAACAAAACCTCGAGATACTCAAACGGGGCGGTGATTATTGCTTGATAAATTTACCTGAGTTTGTCAATTTATTCTTAATTGATTGAGTATTTGGTATAAGATTCTTTTCTCTAATTTCGATGCGGGGTGTAAAATATATATTTGAGTGGGTTCATCTGTAACTTTCGTATCTAAGTCCACTTAAGACCAAGCTGTATATTACCTATATTCACAGCGCCCCCCTTCGGTTTGTTGTTCTTGATTTCACCGAGTGAATACACTTAAAGAAAAGACGTTCGTGAATCTAATTTCACTTTTCCATAGAGCTAGAATTCCGACATTTAAGGATTCATCAGGATTGCTGAAAAATAGCATACGGAAAAGATGATCCGGGATTTGAATAAACTGATAAAACTAATACCGTATAACTTAGAGTATATTACGACAGAGATTGCAAGAAAGCATAAGCTGGCTAGAAATTTTTTGGTATCAAGCCTATACATTTTTTTAAAATGCTTAAGAATTAAAATTCCAAAGGCATGCTTTCCTCTAGCAGGTAGGCTGAATGCGAAATTTCCGTGCTTAAATATGGTGCCAGGGAGTAAGATAGTCAATAGATTTTTGGTAATTACAAAAAGCTGGTCAGGCAGCCGTTGAGTCCAGATCCACAGGTCTTGGGCAGAAACGTGACTCCCGCGTTAGCTGTTAGCGCTTTACTGAAGTTTGCTGCACATCTAAAGGGAAATGGTTTTATATCAGCCATAATGTAGTGTGAATTACCATCGTTTATTGGTGAATATATGGATCAAAAAAATGCTGGAAATGTATCAAAAAGATGCCCGGAGTGCAA
>JAJZXP010000096.1 GCA_021806345.1 Thermoplasmata archaeon
CCATTCCGTCCCGAAGGTCATGGTTCCCAGGGCGAGCGGGCTGACCTTGAGACCCGATCGTCCTAACGTCGTATAGGTTTGCAAAGACATCCTTCGTTCTCCGTTTCGAGGGTGGTGGGGGTGAAGACAAGACTGGAAAAATTGTCGCACGGAACCGTAACACGGACAATCCCGGAGGGAAATCGGGTGCTCCCATCTCAGGAAATTTTGCACATTACAGCTATTCGCTCCATCGAGGTCTGGAATTGCCCCTAATTAATCGGACACCCTGTTTGAGCTAAATAAGCACTATGGAACTCCCGGGGAGACCCGGGGGGAGCACTTCAGAAGAACGATCAGAGGAAGATCGCTTCGTTCTTCTCTCCGGAGGTGCGGAAGATACTACATCAGGTAGGCCTCAAAACCGGTTTTCTTTGCAAAAGGTCCCCCGGCCTGAAAAAATCCAGCCTTTCAGAAGAAGTGCTGAATATCGGATAGGATTACAATAACTTAAGAGTTTTCCAGGAGCCTCTAAAAATCCTTTTAATATATCTAGAAATAAATCTTATTGGCTTAGTAATGAGCCAACTGAATGAATCCTCGTAAGCACTAATTGTTTGTTTTAAATGATTAATCTCCTTATCACGCTCAATTATCTTTTTAGTCAGAGTACTAATTGCTTGCTGAGAAATGGAAGAATAAAACTCTAAGGCTGTTTTATTTTTATGATGAGTTTCCCTAGAGTTTTGAGGCCGATCTAGAAAAAGGTTACTAACTTTTTCGAAAATTTGTTCCAAATGATAGCAATCTCCATCCAATTCTCGATGGTTGAAAAGATTTACTCCTAATTCCTTTTCAAGAAGATCCAAGCGATAAAGACTTCCATTCAACTCTCGATAACCCGAAACAACTTGTTCCAGTGAACCTGAAATAACTCTATGGCCTAGCCCGTTTTTAGATAGCTGGTTCTTTCGAATTATGCACATGGAATTGACAAACTCTATCGAATGCACTAGTGCTAGAGTGTCATTAAGAATATTAATTTCATATTTTGGAAAGAAATATTTTAATATATCAGTTTTATCTAATGGAATTCCCCAATGTTCATAGTTGAGGATATCAATAAGAAGTTTGAAAAATGAAATTGATGAAAATGGATCAAACAAACCACCCTCGAATATATCCCAGTAACTACAGTGGATATCTTCGACAATAAATATGCCACCTTCCTCTAGAATAGGAAAATAAAGAGCAAAGGATTTGATTATGTCGCTTGATTTGTGAGAACCATCATCGATAATGATATCAAATTTTTCTGAGCATTCAATAATCTTTTCAAGAACAGCAGGAGCCGTTGAATTACCGTGAATTATTCGAATATTCGGATCATCGTACATAAGCTTCGTGCAATCTGGGTTAATATCGCAACCAACGAAAAATTTAGCTTTTTTGAAGTACTTTGCCCAGATTTCCAGAGATCCACCATTCTGGATACCAATTTCGAGTAAGCGTATTGGCTTGTTGCGGTAATCGGCAAATATTCGCTCGTATTCAGTTAAATATAATGACCATTTATCCGAAACTTTTCCACAATGATCCAAATACAGTTGATTAAGTGTTTGGTCACTCAATTTTTGTCTCCATTAATATCTTTTCAAATTTGATACCTACTAGGCCATAGCGAATCCTGCTGGAATTTACTGTAATAATAAGTGCATCGTGCATCCAGTGATGCTGAATATTTTCAAAAAGATTCCCGTCCGCAACTGAAGCCATCACAGAATATTGCCCATTGGGCAACATGGGCAAACGAAACTCAAACACCCCCTCAAATACTTCTCCTGCATTGATCGAAGTTGGGGTGCGATCAGTAAATGGTAGAGTGTTTTCTCCAAACAGATCCTGTCCCAAACGATCACGTACAAGAAAGCCTAAAATTGGATTTATTAGGGCAAGATATGCTTTTGCACGGATCCTTATTTGTACGAGTTCTCCTCCCTCAAATATGCCGCTTTCCTTTCCTGAAGATACACAGGATAACGAAACTGAAATGATTTCAGCTTGGCCTGTTTTCCAACCATTTGATTCATTGGTGTTATCACATACTGAAACAACAGCACTGTAGTCGATTGTATTTGGACGCTTTTCTTTCGGAAAGCCCTCATCATCTGTGTAATTACTATCGATGGCAGTGGAAGAAATTGGATGAAGCTTTAATTCATCACCGTAGATCTCCTGCAGTGAGTACTGTAAGTATGCTTCCGAAACTATTTTTGCTGTATCAATCAGCTCAATCTTACCATTTTTAAGCCAAATACCAGAATCGCAGAGATTCTGAACTGCTGAAGTATCATGACTGACAAAAATCAATGTTCCATTTTTCTTGAACTCTCGAATAAACCGCATACATTTCTGTGTGAATATGGCATCTCCAACTGCTAACGCTTCATCAACCACTAAAATATCAGCATCAACATGAGCTATAATGGAAAATGCAAGTCTAACATACATTCCACTAGAATAAGTTTTAACAGGTTGATCAATAAATTGACCTATATCTGCAAAAGATGCAATATCATCAAATCGATCTTCAATTTGTATTTTATTTAATCCTAACATTGTGGCATTCATGTACACATTTTCTCGCCCGGTAAATTCAGGATTAAATCCAGACCCTAGTTCCAATAATGCTGCAATACGTCCTGTGGTTTGAACGGTACCGATTGTGGGGGTGAGTGTTCCACAAATCATCTGAAGTAATGTAGATTTTCCGCTTCCATTGCGTCCAATAATACCAACTGACTCTCCTTTTTTAATTTCGAAGGAGACATCCTTTAAGGCCCAAAATTCTTGAAAATATTGTTTCGTAGGTTGACTTAGAAGGCGATTAATTCGAGGAAAGAAGAATTGCTTGAGTCGATCATGTGGCACTTTGTAGATTTCAAAACATTTTCCAAGATTTGTCACTCTGATGGCGACATTTTCAAACGACATCAGCAAAACCCTTTCTGGTTTTTTGAAACCAAGCGTACCCCCCCCAAGTCGTGGCAATAGCAATCAATGTATATACGCCTAAACCAATCCAGTTAGGAAGTTGTCCCAGCAATACACTTCGTGCCTGTTCGACTATAAAAGATAGTGGATTCAGCATGATCAACGTACGGAATCTTTCTGGAACAGCATTAACAGGATAAAAGATCGGAGAAAGAAACATAAGAACTGTAGTTATAATTCCAATAGTTTGTCCTACATCACGTAAAAATACCCCTAATGAAGCTAAAATTAATGCCAAACCCATGGAAAAAATAATTAGCGGGAGAAGTATCAACGGTATGAGAAGCGCTGTCCAATGAAGATATCCATTAAAAAGTGTAAAACCAAACAACAGGACGCATAAGCTTACTAAGCTATGGAACAAAGCTGCTCCAATACTAATGACTGGGAGCATTTCCAAGGGGAAAATGACCTTTTTGACATAATTTACATTCGAAACAATTAATCCTGGAGCACGGTTAAGTATTTCGCTAAACAAGTTGAACACTATCATCCCAACAAAAAGAATTAGCGCAAAATGAGTCTTACTGTTGTCGTCATTAATTTCTCCCCATCGAGATTTGAAAATCTCCGAAAAAACAAAAGTATATATTGTTAACATAAATAAAGGGTTAAAGAATGACCAAGCCAATCCCATGATCGATCCTTTATAGCGTCCTAGAACCTCACGTTTAGTCATCTGAAGGATTAATTGTCTATAGTGCCAGAGGCTTTTGACGAATGATAATAGAGATGTTGGCTGTGAAGCGTGAGGATTAATTATTTTTTGACTCATAGTCATAAGAAATGTTCCCAAAATAATAATTTGTTATGAATATTTTATTGACATAACTCTCGAAATACCCCTCTTTACTCTTTTAGGGGGTCCCCTTCCATACCACCCAGCACACGGGTCCACACCGGACGGGTCGTAAACTCAAGCACTTGGATTTACGACCCGCCCGGGAGATCCATACAGTTCTGGACAACCTATCGACCCACAAGAAAAGCACGGACTGGTTCATGGCACATTCCAATGTGACTTTTCACTTTACTCCGACTTCGGCCTTCTGGCTCAATCAGGCGGAGATCTGGTCTGGTATTCTGGGGCAGAAAGCTTTGAACGGGGCCGTTTTTACGAGTCAGGAGCAACTGGTCAGGCCCAAAAACATTTCTTTGATCAGTCATTGGGAATCATAATCTGATAGCATAATCTTTCATTTCGATCATCCCAATGATCAATTTTTGTTTCCAAAATTACTGCATCCAAGATTGTATTAACAGGAATTTGAGTCAAGCAAAGCATGTCAAAAGGACAATCGGAACTATTGCCCAAGTAACAGGGAGAACAAGAAAGGTCGGAATAATAGACTTTCTGTTCCCCTAACGCTGGCCTCCAATCATTAACAGAAACAACTCCTGAAAAAACTACTATAGATATCTTATTACCCAAATAACCTGGCAAATGTGACCCAAATGAATCGTTTGAAACAACTATTTCACACCCAGAAACAGAATCAATAACTTGTTCCAAAGAAGAAGTCGTGATTAGGGAGACATTTGAAAAATCGGATTTAAATAAAGATGTCTTCTCAAATTCAGCTGGGGGAAAATATACGTTAATTTTCCAGTCAAGTAGGGCTTGGGACAATTTTTGTACAAGCTCTAAAAAGTTGTTTAAAGGCCATTGCCTAGCAGAAGATCCAGCAAATGGAAAAATACCAATCTCCTTCTTTTTCGTCTTATCGTTAACGGAAAGCTTAGGAAAGTTAAATGTTTCGAATGGAATCGCCTCGACCAACTCAAGTAATTTCAATGTAATATGTTTACTTGGGTTATTCTCTCCATCTAAGCAAATATCTAGTAAGGAATCCGCTACAGAATAACTCCTATATCCCACATTGAAATTAGAATTTATTTTATTGAACAATATTCTTGTCTCCGGAAGAATTCTAAAATCTATTGCAATGTCATATTCGCCTAATTGTTTAAAAAATAGAGATTCTTCTTTCTTCTTTCTATTAATTCCAGATATTGAGCTTTCTTGAAAAAAGTTGAGGGGGAAAATCTTTCTAAATAATTTCAATCGCTCTACTAATGGAACATTCCAAGGCCCACAGATAAGATCAATTTCAGCATCTTTAAATTTCTCACGTAATCGAAGAAACGCTGGCAACGCAGATAGCATATCCCCTCGATGATCCAATTTTACAACCAAAATCTGTAAGCTCTTTTTGATAGGTTTGAAAATAGCTCTGTTCGATACCTTGATCCCATTATTAACTAAAACTTTCGTATTATTAATATTAATCTTTTTCCATGGTTTTCTTGCCCTAGATATCTCAGTAATAGTAAAACCATCGGGATCAAATGAAAGATTAGGGTTATAGGCAGGATCGTTAGGAATAATTGCATTCCATTTTTTTTTCATAAATTCTACTTCATGTAAAAATCTACTCTTTTTTTCAGGAGAATCGTCAGGCCCTCGAGTTGCGGATTCACTATGATAAAGTTTGACATAAGGAGTCCAGAGATTGCGAAAACCGCGTTGAAGAACTTTTAAACAAAGATCTACATCATTACAGGTTACAGCCAAATCTTCTTCCATACCACCGACTTCAAAAAAGATTTCTCGTCTCAAGGCTATACAGGCACCAGTCACAGCACTCAGATTCTGTGGTACTTGAGCTCGACTCATATATCCCGGATCTGAGTCTTTATAGTGAATAAAAACATGAGCTCCTATTTCTCCACCAACTCCCAAAATAATCCCCGCATGTTGAACATTACCATCGGGGTATAGGAGTTTAGCCCCTACTACTCCAATATCTGGGCGTGAGGTCTGTCGAACAAATTCCTCTAGCCAATCTTGTGAAATGATTTCAGTATCATCATTCAAAAGGACTAAAATGGATCCTTTAGAAAACTCAGCTAAATTATTAATTATTTTTGAATAATTAAATTGGAAGTTTTCGGGACGACGTTTTTGAATAATTCGAACAACCCAGGTTTTTTCTAAATCTTCCAAGAATTTAATTGAATCAGGATCTTTGTTGCCATTATCGACAAGAATTTCATAGTTAGGATAGTTTGTCTTTAAGCGAATACTTTCCATGCATCGCTTTAAAATTTTAAGCCCCCCCCCGCTAGCAAGAAGAATAGACACCAACGGCAGTGGCTGTGGAACTGGAAAATAAACACGATAATTACAATGATTAAGACCGTCTTTGACTTCTACTAACGGGTTTTTTATATTCCAAAAATCTTTAAGGGATTTTAACCCAGCCAAATGCGCATAAGACTTCTCATTTGTTGATAATGCTGTAGACCCAGGATAAGATCTCCAGTGATATAAAATATGGGGAATATGCTTGATATTTTGCTTATCATTAATATGAATAAGACAACGTAGCAAGAGATCATAATCTTGCGCTCCTTCTACACCTAATCGAAAACCTCCAGCTTTCTTGACGATCGACTCCTTAATCACTACCAAATGGCATAAATAGCCATAAGACATAAACAAATCAAAGTTCCAATCTGGCTTAAAACTAGGGTCAAATCGTTTGCTATTGCTATCAATTTTATCCTCATCAGAATAAATCAATTCGACATTAGGATTAGCATTGATTTCTTCTGTTACCATATAGAGAGCGGTTTCTGATAAAGAATCATCGTGATCAAGCAAGACAATAAAATCTCCTGTCGCCATTTCAAGGGCACTATTTGATGCTTGTGAAATATGTCCATTAAATGACCGATAAATCACTTTTATTCGTTCATCTGATTCACGAGCGTGATTTAGAATTTTTGCGATATGAGAAGATGTTGAAGCATCATCAGCAATACAAAGCTCCCAATGAGGGTAAATCTGGCTTTTGACCGAATTAATGGCCTCAACAAGAAATCTTTCTGTTGTATTGTAAACAGGCATAATGATTGAAAAGGTAGGCTTAAGCGTAAATGATCGAATTCTTTTTTGAATTTCTCTCCGGTCATCTTCGTTGAGTGTATCATTTCTAAAAATCCACTCTTGATAAGAATCTTCAGAAAAGCCCTTGTTCAAGCTTCCTTTATGAATCTTTCTCCGAATTTTTGAAAAAAGAGCCGTAATTCCTTCCTGATGTATCGTTTGCAAGGATCTCTTGAGAAAAAATAAAACTCTATATCGATTATCAAACAAGCAAGAAGTTAATAGAAAAATACCTTTAATGAAACGAATGATCTGCCTTAATTGGTGAACAATTTTTCTCAGTGGAGAAGTTATAAGCCAACTTTTTGAATTCAATAAGGCTTGTATTTGAGCATCCTTTTCTTTTATTTGAACACTTAACGTTTCAATTTTATAGATAATTTCTGATCTATCATTTTTATAATTTTTATCAAATAATTCCATTATTGTTCCGATCTTTTTTATGGTTTTTCCGGAAATCGCATGGACAAAAATATGCCTACAAGATAGACCGGAATCAAGCGGGGTGGAGAGTCAACCCTCCACAATAGAAGAGATAGATCGCCATTTTGAAGCGATACATGTTTCGAAAGCCATAAGATTACAGGTACTCCTCCTAGCAGGTAGTCCCAAAAGGGGCTTGTTTCAAGTAGTAACCGGGTTCCCAGATTGTTTGATCCTATCGGTTCAAGAGGTTTGTCCCATACAGATCTCCTAGGAATCTTATAGCCGACTTTCAGCACTTCTCCAGGAAGGCTGGATTCTTTTTCAGGTCGGGGACCTTTTTTCCAAAAAACCGGTTTAAGGCTTATCCGACCCCGTAGATCT